>NZ_JONT01000037.1 GCF_000711975.1 Desulfofalx alkaliphila DSM 12257
TTCTCTTCGAAAGCATCTGTTTGTTCTTGTAGTTGAGGGTTGAATTGGCATTCTTTGCGGTGTTGCTTTAACCAGTATGATATCGTACCTTGGCCAAGGCCATATTCTTCAGTCAGACTCTTTTGTGTGCGCCCTTCTTCGAGATGAAGGCGTATAATCTTTTGTTTTAACTCGGGTTCATAGTATGGTTTTTTAGCCACTTGTCATCGCTCCCTTGATTTAGTATAACAAAATCCTATATCAAGGTGTTACAACTTTAGTTTACCAGGTCAGGTCGCTGCTTATTGTCGAGTTTCTACCGACAGTGATGAACAAGCTAGTAGTTACGAAGTGCAGATTGAACATTATACTGAATTTATTAAGAAAAATTCAGAGTGGGAATTTGCAGGGATCTTTGCTGATGATGGTATCAGCGGTACAAATACAAAAAATCGTGATGAATTTAATCGAATGATTGATGAGTGCATGGCAGGGAAAATTGATATGATTATTACCAAATCAATAAGCCGATTTGCTAGGAATACCTTAGACTGCCTACATTACATCAGAAAATTAAAAGATAAAAATATTGCGGTATATTTTGAAAAAGAAAATATCAATACACTGGATGCCAAAGGTGAAATTATGCTAACTATTATGGCTTCCTTAGCGCAACAAGAAAGCCAGTCATTAAGCCAGAATGTAAAGCTTGGTTATCAATACCGATACCAACAAGGAGAAGTAATGGTCAATTGCTCTAGGTTTTTAGGATATACCAAGGATGAGAATAAGCGATTAGTAATTGTGCCGGAGGAGGCTGAAATAGTTAAGAGAATTTACCGAGAATATCTTGAAGGCTCCAGTATGGATAAAATTAAAAAAGGACTTGAAGCAGATGGCATACTTACAGGAGCGGGCAAAAAAAGGTGGCATACCAGTACCATAAGGAAGATATTAAGCAATGAAAAATATATTGGTGATGCATTGCTCCAAAAAACTTACACAGTAGATTTTCTTACAAAAAAGAGGGTTGTAAATAACGGTATCGTACCTCAATATTATGTTGAGAATAGTCATGAAGCTATTATCCCGCGTGAAATTTTCATGCAGGTTCAAGAAGAGTTAGTTCGTAGAAGTAAAGGACATATAAGTACTAGTGGAAAGAAAAGAAACTTTAGTGCAAATCATGTATTTTCACAAATTATTTTCTGTGGAGAGTGTGGTGAAATATACCGTAGAGTTCATTGGAATAACAGAGGCAAAAAATCGATTGTTTGGAGATGTGTCAGTAGGCTTGAGAATACAGGGTTAGCTTGTCATTCTCGAACTGTACAAGAGGACATGATAGGCTTAGCTACGGTGGATGCAATTAATAAGCTACTTGGGCAAAAAGATGACTTTTTGATTACCTTAAAGGAAAATATAGAAACTGTGATAAGTGAAACGGACAATAATTTAGTGTATGAAATAGATAAAAGGCTCGAAGAATTACAAAAAGATCTTTTGCGATTGGCCAATTCTAAAGAAGATTATAATGATATAGCCGATGAAATCTATAGGCTTAGGGATGAAAGGCATAAAGTTTTAGCAGAAGAAGCCGGAAAAAAGGGTTCTAAGCAAAGACTAGAAGAAATGGTTGATTTCCTAAATGAACAACCCACCCTCCTTGAGGAGTATGATGAGCAACTAGTAAAAAAGCTTATAGAGAAAATAACGGTCTATGATGATAAACTTACTATTGAATTTAAATCTGGTGTTGAAATTGACATAGAAATATAAAATGGGTTTGACCGCCGATTAAGGGGCTGTGGCATCTTGGTCGGCGGTTTTTGTAATTAACTTATTACAATTACAAAATCATATTGACAACTATCGATATGTTTGATATTATTGTCATATCGAGAACATTCGATATCATTGATACATATAAATATAAAGGAGGTAATTTTATGAAGCATTCATATGCAGATTATGTTCCTGCAATTAAGGCTATGTCAGATGAAACACGGTTAAAGATTATTGATATGCTATCGTGTGGAGAAATGTGCGCATGCGATATATTAGAAGAATTCAGTATTTCTCAATCCACTCTTAGTTATCATATGAAGATTTTATCTGAAAGCGGCCTTGTAAATGCAGTACGTGATGGGGCTTGGATGAGATATACATTAAACAAGGAAAAAACGGATGAGGTTATAGCTTTCTTTACATGCATAACAAACGATAAAGAAGATTGTATTTGTAAAAAGAGCAAAAATAAAAAATCTGATAATCAATGTTGTTAAGGAGGATTTAGTAATGAAAAATATTGAGATTTTTGACCCAGCAATGTGTTGCTCGACAGGAGTTTGTGGCCCATCTATTGACCCAGAGCTGTTAAGAGTAGCAACTGTTATTAATTCGCTTAAAGAAAAAGGGATTATTATAAAAAGGCATGGTTTGTCAAGTGAACCTCAGGATTTTATCTCCAATAAAGTTATAAGTGAAATTCTACAAAAGGAAGGAGCAGATATTCTTCCTGTAACACTTTTAGATGGTGAAATTGTAAAAACTAAAAGCTACCCGACAAACGAAGAATTTTCGGCATGGTTAGGGGTGGAAATAAGCGCAAAAGCTCAAAAGAAGAGTGGTTGCTGCGGACCAAAGGGGTGCTGTTAAGATGTCAAAGAATAATTATGAGCCATTTAGTTTGGATGGGATAAATCTGACTAAGTATATGTTTTTCACAGGAAAGGGTGGTGTAGGTAAAACCTCAACCGCTTGTGCTGTGGCAGTAAATTTAGCTGATAATGGAAAAAGTGTTCTCCTTATAAGCACTGATCCTGCATCCAATTTGCAGGATGTTTTTAATACTGAGCTTGATGGCAAAGGTGTGCCGATTGATGGAGTGCCGGGTTTAGTTGTGGCAAATCTTAACCCGGAGGAAGCTGCCAGAGAGTATAGGGAATCGGTTATTGCTCCATATAGGGGGAAGTTGCCGGATAGTGTAATTGTAAATATGGAGGAACAACTCTCAGGTTCATGTACAGTTGAAATTGCAGCTTTTGACCAGTTTTCGAACTTCATCACTGATAAATCCACAGAGAATAAATACGATTATATTATTTTTGATACTGCTCCGACAGGGCACACACTTCGTATGTTGCAATTGCCATCAGCCTGGAGTAATTTTATTAGTGAAAGTACACATGGGGCGTCATGTTTAGGTCAGCTCGCTGGACTTGAAGATAAAAAGGATATGTATAAGAATGCGGTTGAAAACCTTGCGGATAAGGATAAAACAACTTTGATACTGGTCTCAAGACCGGAGGAAACTCCTTTGATTGAAGCTGAACGTTCAAGCCATGAGCTTAGTGACCTAGGGATAAACAATCAAGTTTTAGTTATCAATGGTATACTGAGTGAAGCAACTGACGATGTTTCGAGTAAAATGTTAGATAAGCAGCAAAAGGCTTTGGAAAATATGCCACAGGGTTTAAAAAAGTTTAAAATTTTCACTATACCACTTCGTTCTTATAACGTTGTAGGTATTGATAATATTAGAACATTTTTATACAGTGACGATTACGCAAAAAATAATATTTATAGCAAATCCTTAAATTTAAGACACCTAGATGTTCTGATTGAAGATATTTATAGGGCAGGTAAAAAAGTGATATTTACAATGGGTAAGGGCGGTGTTGGAAAAACAACTATTGCTGCAACCATTGCTGTGGCTCTTGCTAGAAAGGGTGTTAAGGTACATTTAACATCTACAGATCCAGCTGATCATCTCAAATATGTGGTTGAAGATACTGAAAATATAAAACTAAGCAAAATTGATGAAAAGAAGGAATTATTGCGATATCAAAATGAGGTATTAAGTAAGGCTCGTGAAACAATGAGCGAAGATGATATTGCTTATGTTGAAGAGGATTTACGCTCTCCATGCACACAGGAAATTGCAGTATTTAGAGCTTTTGCTGAGATTGTTGACAAGGCTGAAAATGAAGTTGTAATTATTGATACTGCACCAACGGGTCATACGCTTCTTTTGCTTGACTCTACACAGAGCTACCATAGAGAAGTGCAGAGAACCAAAGGTGAAACACCGGTATCTGTTCAAAGATTACTTCCAAGACTTCGGGATGAGAAACAGACAGAGGTTATAATTGTAACATTGCCTGAAGCAACACCAGTATTTGAAGCTCAGAGACTGAGTGATGACCTAAACAGAGCGGGAATTAATAATAAATGGTGGGTGGTTAATCAGTGCCTTTCTTTAACGAATACTAAAAATAGTATGTTAATAGCTCGCGCTGATGCTGAAAAGCAATGGCTAGAAAAAGTTAAGGAAATAAGTTCTGATAACTTTGTTGGAATCCCTTGGTTCCAGGATGCATCAATTGAAAGTATAGTGAACTGCTCTGGAGGTAGTAAAAGTGATGAATAAAAGTGATACTGGCTGTTGCTCTTGTGGCAGTGGTTGCTGCGGACAAGAACAGGAAAAAAGGCAGATTATAATTGATTTTCTTTATCTCGACCTAAGTGTATGTAAGAGGTGTCAAGGAACTGAAACTAACCTCTATGATGCAGTCAATGAAGTATCTACAGTATTAAGTGAGGCAGGATTTGAGATAGTAGTTAATAAGATTAATATAAATTCGAGGGAGTTAGCCATTAAACACCATTTTTTAAGTTCTCCAACAATTCGTGTAAATGCCAGGGATATTGCTCTTGAGGTTAAGGAATCTTCCTGTAAGGAATGTGGGGATCTGTGTGGTGACTCTGTGGATTGCAGGGTTTGGGTGCAGGATGGTATAGAGTATACGGAACCTCCAAAATCCATGATTATCAACGCAATTTTGAAAGAAGTTTATAGTGGCCATGGTTCAATCCCTTTATCAAATGAGAAATATGAAATCCCACAAAACTTAATTACATTTTTTGATAGCTTGGAAAGAAAGGAGGATTGATTTAACATGAGTAAGGAACAAAATAGTGGAATTGGATTTTTTGAAAAGTACTTAACCGTATGGGTTATTTTATGTATGTTTGCAGGGGTATTGATTGGAAAGTTTTTACCTGGAATACCAGCGTTTTTAGGACGTTTTGAATATGCAAATGTATCAATACCAATGGCGATTTTAATCTGGCTTATGATATATCCAATGATGCTAAAAGTAGATTTTCAAAGTATTAGAAATGTAGGCAAAAATCCCAAGGGACTTTTTGTTACATGGATAACCAACTGGTTGATAAAGCCATTTACTATGTTCGGCATTGCATGGCTGTTTTTCTTTGTAATTTTTAAATCTCTAATTCCGGCAGAATTGGCACAAGACTATCTTGCGGGAGCAATACTTCTTGGAGCAGCACCGTGTACAGCGATGGTATTTGTATGGAGTTATTTGACCAAAGGCAACGCAGCTTATACCGTCGTGCAAGTGGCAACAAATGATCTTATAATTCTCATAGCTTTCACGCCTATAGTTGCGTTTCTTCTAGGTGTGGGCGGCGTAACCATACCCTGGGACACTCTTATTTTATCTGTAGTATTGTTTGTTGTTATCCCGCTAGCTGGTGGCATAATTACCCGTAATTACATCACAAAAAGGCGAGGACTCGATTACTTTGAGAATAGCTTTATACCGAAGTTTGGGAATGTCACCACCATAGGTCTATTGCTAACATTAATAATAATCTTTTCATTCCAGGGCGATGTAATTCTGAATAATCCACTGCATATTGTTTTAATTGCTATACCATTAATTATTCAGACTTTCCTAATCTTTTTCATTGCATATCTAGCAAGCAAGGCTATAAAACTTCCTCATGAGATAGCAGCGCCTGCTGGCATGATTGGCGCCTCTAACTTTTTTGAACTGGCAGTTGCCGTTGCGATTGCATTGTTTGGAACACAAAGCCCAGCTGCACTTGCTACCATTGTAGGGGTTCTAACAGAAGTGCCTGTTATGTTGATATTAGTAAAGATAGCGAATAATACAAGGCACTGGTTTCCAGAAAAAAGCTAGAAAGGAGGTAATGCTTAATGAGTAATAAACTAAAGGTCGCATTTATATGTGTTCATAATTCATGTCGAAGCCAAATAGCCGAGGCACTTGGTAAGCACTTTGCAGGAGATATATTTGAAAGCTACTCTGCTGGCACAGAAACAAAACCTCAAATTAACCAGGATGCTGTGCGCCTAATGAAAGAGCTTTATGATATAGATATGGAGAAAACTCAACATTCAAAGTTGCTTGATGAAATACCTCCAGTAGATATTGTTATTACAATGGGGTGTAATGTGGAATGCCCTTACCTTCCATGTAAACACAGGGAAGATTGGGGGTTGGATGATCCTACAGGTAAGAGTGATGAGGAATTTAAAAAAGTAATATCAACAATAGAAACAAAAATAAAAGAGTTAAAAGCAAAACTAAAGTCATAATAATTATAACGCCAATTACAAATCTAGTAGTTGGCGTTATAATTATATATGTCGATATGTTCCCGCCTACCGATAGTGCAAAAAGTGCCTTTGACTTGTTTCCGACTACCGACAATGTAAAAGACATCAATCCACCCCGCTCGTTGCACGTTGAGAGCGTAGTATTGATAACAAGGAATGAAAAATAGTATCCTTGAAAAGGATGTAAATAAGGGCTTTTAAGATTCTAAGGATAAAAATATGACTTGAAAATAGGCACATTTTTCGGTTCTCGGAAACAAATCAAAGAGGCCGATTTTGAGTGCGACAGAGCGGATTAGATGTAGGTGCTTCACGACAGAGCAGGTTAGATGTTAGGGGTCAACGACAGAGCAGAATAGATGTTTTTTTAAAAATACAGGGTTGTGAGAGTAGGATGGATGTTAGAGTTAAAAATTTGAAGAATAGGCTAACCAACATGAACGAAAACTATAGACATGGTAATTATCCTGTTTGCAAATAACAATAATTTGGATACTTTTTTATTGAAAGGGAGCATTTTCGTGTGGTTTAAATTAGACTTGGATGGTATTATTTTTCAACTACAGATTCGCAAATATAGTTCTTTATCCGAAGAAGACTGGGATTCTCAATGGAGCAAATCAGACTTTTCGTTGACTTCAGATGCCTGGTTAAATTATTCAATACAAAATGCCGAAGTGTTTTTATCGTGTGAGATTGAGAAATTGGCAAATAATCTGGACAAATTGTTAAAGGACGAGTTAACTGAAATCACAGTAATGGAATTTGTCGAGCCAGATTTCAAGTTGATTTTCCATCCCAAGAAAGATTTGAGAAATGATCCTAAATACATCTATGTTAAAAAAGGCTGTGAAATAGTTGACATTACCATGGAATGGATTGTAACTTTTTGGAATGAGGGCTTAACAAATAATTATTTATCCGTCGAGTTTGATAGGGGCAACATATATTATCTTTCCAATTATTTGAATTTAATTATGGGTAATATTGATAAACATAGTAAAACTATTGACGATATGCTTGCAAAAGGAATTATTTTCTGTTAGCTATTAAGATTTGCAACTGGAGGTTTCATCGTGGCTGACAATAAAAGAATCCATTATATTCTGCCATTGCCTCCCAAACGAGAAAAGCGAGTAGGCATTTACTGTCGTGTGAGTTCAAACAGTACTGAAAAGCTGAAAAGTCTTATCGCCCAAGTATCAGCGCTAACCAGGTTAACTGCAGCTAATCCCAAATGGCTATTAGTAGATGCATATATAGACATTGCTTCAGGCAGGACGGGTTCTTCCCGTAAAGAATTTATCCGTTTGCTGCAGGATTGTAAATCGGGAGATGTTGAAATTATTTTAACAAAGAGCATTAGCAGATTTGGCCGAGATACGGTAGAAATTCTGGATTCATTGAACCAGCTAAAGGCTCACGGTGTTCGCGTTATATTTGACAAGAAGGGCTTGATACAGCCAATACAGATAATGATCTTATGATTTCAATTATAGAGTCAATTGCTCAGGCAGAAAAGACGGAGTCAACTTTTTGTAGGATATTTCTTTCCGACCACTCATCTTGGTTTTTAGATTTTAAATGACCCATGCTGTATACCTTTTAAACATCGAAACATAGGTATTACTTTCCCGCGGTTTAATATCGTCACATTCTTAAATTGTTCCTGTGTCTGTTTATAAATATTGACCTGGTAAACTAAAGTTGTAACACCTTGATATAGGATTTTGTTATACTAAATCAAGGGAGCGATGACAAGTGGCTAAAAAACCATACTATG
>NZ_JONT01000038.1 GCF_000711975.1 Desulfofalx alkaliphila DSM 12257
AGCTTTTCGAGCTCTACTTGAAGAGCACCAAATCCGTCAAAGCATGAGTCGCAAGGGCAATCCCTATGATAATGCACCAGCAGAGAACTTCTTCAGCTGCTTAAAGTGTGAATGTACTAACTTCCTGCATTTTAGAACCAGAAGAGACGCTAAACAAACGATTTTCGAGTACATTGAGATCTACTACAATAGGCAAAGACGACATGCCGCATTAGGGTGGATTAGCCCGCTGAAATACAAGCATCAACTGGCCGCTATGGCGGCTTAAAATGAACTAGCTAGCAAATGAAAGAAAATCTAAGCTACGTACACGCAATGGTGTCCAGAAAACTGAGAATGGCTCAATTCCCTGATTATGAGAAGTTTGCTATGGTGAGTCAACTCATACGAGCTGCTACCAGCATCCCAGCAAACATAGCAGAAGGAAATTCGCAGTGTTTTATTAAGAGGGAGTTTTCATTCCTAAATATAGCGCTCGGTTCGGCTTCGGAACTACGTTGCTGGATTGAGCTTGCACATAGACAGTCATACATCAATAAGGAAATTTTTGATAAATTGGAGGAACAGATAAAGGAAGTTATACGGTTGATAATAGGGTGTATGAAGAAGTTGAAACGGGAAATGTAATTTTGTGGTGGGGATTAGAACTAAGGGGCGGGTTATAAGGATAATTTAAACAAAATTTATTGTGGGAGCCAATCTGGTTCCCTTAGTACATACTAAATTGTTTAATTAGTGCTTAATCTTGGTCACTTATTTACTATTTTAAATTATTAAAATATAAACAATAGGCAAATACAAGAATGCAAGCGACTATATGGTAAATGTTTACAATTAAACAATGATATGATATTATGTTTAGTAAATAGCTAAATAACTTTAAATGCAACTGGAGGTGTATTAAATATTTATTATTTAGTTAACTTTGACGGCGGTTATGTATCAATATTAGAGACATCTAACATCGACGAAAGGCTGGTGAGTGCTTACCAAATCTTAAATGGATGTGACAAAGATAAATATATAGTCTTTGAAGGAACTAATTGTATTCTGCCCGATTACATGCAGGATATGACGTTTCTTTCGCTATCTGATTTCATAGAGAATTGTAGAAACTTAAGAAATACAAATAATGAACTATTTGACTACGATGAGGAAAAGCTTTTAGTCTTAGAAGAATATTTATAACATACCCAGGAGAACTATGTTATTTAGGGAGTGTTTATAAATGGGATACAATGATATATTTGATGAGAATGAGAGATGTTTTCTATACGAAGAAGAAATTTACTTTGAGGCGGAACGGGCGAGGGAAAGAATGATTAGGGCAAGGGAATCAATTTTTTCTCCACAGGATAGATTTATTTCAGAGGAAGAAATTGAACAAATGAGGTTACAATACCTTAAGCTTTATAATGGAATACCTGATGACGACTTTTAGGAAAGTGCCATTGTTATGCAAATAACTTGGTGCTTTTTGTATTTTAAGATACTGTTTTTTAAAACAAAAAAACAGATTAGGTTTAATATTTTAGTATGTTACTGTATGTGTTTATGAAAGTTGCCATTACAATAAACCGCTACGACATAATATCATTTATGTTGTAGTCAGTTTACCAAATTGGAAGGTTTGACATGTGTTTTGCAACATAATTTAGCAGTTAAAATGGTTTTATGTGTGCAACATAATTTAGGAGTGGTACCAAGGTGATTACAGATTTTAAGAACTACCTGTTAGTTGAAGATAAGAGCAACAATACAATTTTAAGTTACCTAACACACGTGCAGGAATACTTGGCCTGGTTTAAACAATCTTATGGAATAGAATTTACGAAACTATACCGTGAAAACGTTTTGGAATTTAAAAGCTATCTTCTTAATATCAAAAAGTTTAAGGGAAAGGGGCTTAGTGCCACAACAATAAATGCCAAACTAAATGCCATGATCAAATTTAACAAGTTTTTAGTTACTTCCAATTACCAGAGCAATATCTGTATTTCTAAAGAGGACCTGATAAAGGTGCAAAAGGAAATTGCCAACCCTGCTGATATCACCAAACTCGAGGTAGAGGGTTTCCGACAAGCTATTCTGGAAGCTGGGGATAGGCGGTTATTTGCAATAGTGACGTTGCTGGCATACAGTGGGCTTCGTATTTCAGAGGCCTTGAATATAGGCTTAGAAGATTTTAATCTGCATACAAAGGAGCTTATTATCAGAAAAGGCAAAGGACAGAAACAAAGAATTGTTTACTTGAACTCAAAAATTGTCACTGCTATCAAAGAATATTTAAAGGTTCGACATAGTGATAGCCAATATTTATTTGTCTCAAGACAGAGTGGGCGGGTTGATAGAACTGTAATTAATAAGGCTTTCAAGAAGTTTAATGATAAAATTACTCCCCACAAATTAAGACACTTCTATTGTTCAAATGCAATCGCATCTGGATTATTTGGCATTCATGAGGTAGCAAATCAAGCGGGCCACACTAACATTCAAACGACTATGATATATACCAATCCCAATAAGGAAGAAATGAAACGAAAGGCGGATTTACTATAGCTTTAGTGTAGGCGGGGTGACTAAATTGGCAAAACGTAAACTTGAATGGAATGATAATAAGCTTGAAAAATTTATTAAAGAGGGAAGAGGTCAGGGGAGAGGGAGTGAATACAAGCCGTGGCTAACAATTCAGGACTTCCCATCCTTGGGAAGGGTTTCAAGGTTGGTTGGATGGAAGACTAAACGTGTTCACCACTTCTTTTCTGATATTCAAACCAGATATTTCTATATCCTTGACTGGGCCGATTCTGTAATTGATATTAGAGAACATTACCCACTACTGGATATAGGAAATGAAATAGCCGATATAGATGACCCATTATTAAAAAGATTTATTGACAGAAAAAGCGGAACCCCACAAGTAATAACCACTACTTTCTTAATTACTATAAAAGATAAAACAGGTAGAGAAGTGCAGGTTGCGAGGAGTGTTAAGTCTGCTTCGGAGTTAGGCAGGGCAAGGACCTTAGATAAGTTTGAGGCAGAAAGAAGGTACTGGAAATCAAGAAATATAGATTGGGGTATTGTTACTAATAGAGAGATACCAAATACTTTAGCAAAAAACATTGAGTGGGTGCATACAGCTATAAGGCTTGAAGATATAGGGTTAACGCATCAGGAAGGGCACTATTACTCAAATATCTTAAAAGAGCGTTTATTTGATTGCCCACAGCCTATTCGTAAGATTACCAGTTACTTTGATAAAGAATTTAACTTGGAGCCTGGTACAGGGTTATATATATTTAAGCATTTAGTCGCAACTAAACAGATAGAGATAAATGTGAATGAAAAGATAGACTTGGATATGTTGGCTAAGGACAGTATTAAAATTGATTTATTAAGGGGTAACAATAGCTATGTCTCTATCGGTCAATGAGTTAATCAGGTGGAAACCTGTGAAAGTTAGTCAAGAGGGCATAATTGAAAGAATTCTGTGGATAAGTGAGGATAATGCCATTGCTTATCTAATAAACCCATACTCTAACAAATGCAACCCCTGCCAACGAAAGGTCAAAGATATTATAGTGGCTATTGCAAGTGGTGTAGCAGAAAAGCTATCACACGACCCATTCATGAGAATTGTAAAAGAAAATGATATAAAGGAATCCCATAGAAAGATTCGGGATAAGTCGTGGCAAGTAATATCCGAGATTGTAAATAATGAGCCATACATTTACCAACGAAACTATAGAAGGAATTTGATAAAAAGTTGTGTTGTTAGATTTGGTATCAGTGAAAGATCTATTTATACATACCTAAAGCGATATTGGCAGAGAGGGAAACATAAAAATGCTTTATTGCCCGACTATCATAATTGTGGACGTAGGGGCAGTATCAGGGGAGCATATACTAAGAAAAGGGGCCGCCCCAGAAAGTATATTTGGATCTCTGGTGAAGGGGTTAATGTTAATGAAGAAACTCGGCTGATTTTTAAGATGGCTATTGAAAGATTCTATTATAACAGTAAAAAAAATTCATTAATGACAGCCTACGAGCTAATGAGAAAAGAATTTTATTCTGACAGCCGAAGAATTGAAAATGGGGTTGAAAAAGTAAATCTTAAACCAATCGGTGAAGTTCCTACCTTTGCCCAATTTAGATATTGGTTTCATAAAGAAAGGAACTTTAAAAAAGAAATATCAGCCAGACTTAGTGCAAAACGTTTTCAGCAAAATCATAGAGGAATTTTGGGTGATTCAACAACAGAGGCAATAGGGCCTGGCTCGCTGTACCAAATAGACGCTACTGTTGCGGATGTTTATCTTGTATCCCGCTTTAATAGAAGTTGGATTATAGGCAGACCAATTATCTATGCAGTTATAGATGTATTCTCAAGGATGGTCACTGGTATTTATATTGGCTTAGAAGGTCCTTCGTGGGTAGGTGCAATGATGGCTATAGCTAATTCAGCGACAGATAAGGTTAAATTTTGTAGAGAATACGAAATAGATATTAGTACAGAGGACTGGCCTGTTCACTATATACCCGAAGCTATTATTGCCGACAGAGGGGGAAGTGGAAGGTAAGACTGTTGAAACCTTTATTAACTCATTACACGTTAAAATACAAAATACTCCTTCTTATAGGGCAGATTGGAAGGGGATTGTTGAGCAATACTTTAGAACGGTGAACTTGCAAATAAAACCTTTTCTGCCAGGCATTATAAATTCAGACATAAAGGAGAGGGGCGGAAAAGACTATCGCCTTGACGCTAAGATAGACATTTATCAGTTTACAAGAATTATTATAAGGTGCGTACTGCATCACAATAATCAACATTGGCTAAGGAATTATAATCGTGAAGAAACTATGATTTCTGATGAAGTACCCTGTATCCCCAGGGAGATTTGGAAGTGGGGTATTGAGAACAGGGCAGGCAGACTCCGCACTTTCCCAGAGGATATTGTGAAGCTTAACCTTATGCCTGCTGATAAGGCAACTGTGACTGCAAGGGGAATACGGTTTAAACAATTGCTATATAGCTCTGAGACTGCTCTGAGGGAAAGGTGGTTTGAAACAGCCAGAAATCAAGGCAGTTGGAAGGTAGACATATCTTATGATTTAAGAAACATAAATTACATCTACCTAAGAGCGAATGATGGCAAATCCTTTGAAAAATGTTATCTATTGGAGCACCAAACTAAATACATGGGTAAAACTCTTGAAGAAATAACATATCTTTTTGAACAAGAAAAGATAGAACTTGAAAAACAGGTGGAAGCTGAACTTCAATCAAAAGTAGACCTAATGGCAGAGATTGAGGCAATTATAAAAGAGGTGGAAGAAAACAATATTTCCTCCAGCACGCAAAGTAAATCGGGACGGCTTAGGGGTATTAAAGTCAATCGTCAAATAGAAAAGGCTATGAATAGGGTAGAGGAAGCCTTTGAGCTTGATAAATGCGAATCAAATAAAAGCTCAATAGTTATTCCTATCCAGAAAAATCCAAATAATAGTGTAGAGTACCCCGATGATATAGAATTGTTTAGAAAAAAACAGCGGGAGCGATTAAATGATAGAAGTGAATAAAGTTCTTATACCCAATGGCGTTGAGGCAGTAGTTGCCCAATATACTAAACAACTAATAAAAGAGTATCAAGGCAATCCTCTTATTGAAGTACTACCACCTATATACTCCAAAGAACAGGTAATTGAAAAGCTTGCAGTATATCCCCCTTATAATAAGGAAGAAAGAGGATTAGAACCCCAATATCGCTTTCACTTAATACAAAGGCTTTTTCAATATTTTCAGCCACTAAATATTCACATTGATCTTGAGGGGAGACTTTCGAGATTAATTCGCCAGGGTTACATGGCCAGAAACCCGTTTAAAACTGCTTACGCTGATAGCTTACAAAAAGGCTATCAAATGATAAGAAATGGAAATATGGAAATAAGCTGTAATAGCTCTTTTAGGACAACTGCTTCTGGATTAACAATTATAGGGGTTTCGGGTATGGGCAAAACCACTGCCATAAATAGAATATTATCCACATTACCCCAAGTTATTGTTCATTCTGAATATAAAGGAATGAACTTTTCTTTATACCAAGTTGTGTGGTTAAAACTTGATTGCCCATTTGATGGCTCAATAAAGGGCCTTTGCATTGACCTTTTTACAAAGGTTGACGAACTCTTAGGTACAAACTACTATCAAAAAT
This sequence comes from Desulfofalx alkaliphila DSM 12257, assembly GCF_000711975.1. Lineage (NCBI taxonomy): Bacteria > Bacillati > Bacillota > Clostridia > Eubacteriales > Peptococcaceae > Desulfofalx > Desulfofalx alkaliphila. Next base: position 6,222 of record NZ_JONT01000038.1, read on the forward strand.
TCGGTAGTGGTAGACAATCAATAAGTTCAATGTTACCCCGTATAGCCCAAATTGCAAGGGTTTACAGCATTGGTGCGTTGATAGTGGACGAAATACAGCATTTAAGTTTAGCTAAAAGCGGTGGGTCGGAAAAAATGTTAAATTTCTTTGTTACGCAGGTTAACACCATAGGCATTCCTGTTGTTTTGGTCGGAACCCCAAAGGCTATGTCGGTTCTTCAATCGGAATTTAGACAAGCAAGAAGAGGAAGCGGGCAAGGGGATATGTATTGGGATCGAATGGAGAAGAATGTAAATTGGGATTTATTGTTGGAAGGCATGTGGGATTACCAGTGGACCAAAAGTGAGTCGCCCTTAACCGTAGAACTTAGAGATACATTATATGAAGAAAGTCAGGGAATAACGGATATTGCAATTAAGTTATATGCAATGGCACAAATGAGGGCTATTGCCACTGGGAGAGAAACTATCACTCCGAAGATAATAAGCCAGGTGGCGAAGGATAGCTTACGACTGGTACAACCAATGCTGAACGCCTTAAAATCAGGTAATATTAATAAGATAAGTGAGTATGAAGATATTCGCCCTGTAGACATTGACGGGTACATAGATGAACAGCTGTCTCAGGTGAGCCTTAATGATAAAATTAAAAAACTTCAGCAACAAAGCAAGCAAAAACAACAAGAAAAGAAGCAGGAAGTTAAGGATGAAGCAATAGGTATTAGACCTAATAAAGCAAAAAAATATGTTGAGCAGTTAACTAAAAACAATACTGGTCAAACAACCGTTCAAGACATGGTAAATAAGGCGTACAAGCTATCAATTAAAGAAGAAATGGGGCATAAAGAAAAAACAGTTGCGCAAGCGGCTTTGGGAGAGGATGCCAATGATATACGAAATATTATTGCAACAGGGCAAAAGGAGCAACTCTCTGTATATGAGGCTTTGAAAAATAATGGGCTTATAAAGGACCCTTTGGAAGAATTTTTGAAGATAGGGTGATAAAAGTGTTAAGTTTTTTCCCTACTCCTTATGAGGACGAGTTATTGTATAGCGTTTTAGCCAGATATCATGTTAGAAGCGGGAACACCAGCTCCAAAACGACCATGAAAGAGTTATTTGGCTCCAGTTCCATAACTGCTGTGGTGGAGCTACCAGCAAATATAGATAAGCTTATTGAACGAATGCCTGTTAATTCAAAATATACCGCAGAAGGTTTAATTTTTAACCATACTATGTATCCTTACTACACGGCTTTTTTACCCCCAGAAAGAGCAAAAAAAGTATTAGAGTCTATGAAAAATAATAATGCCACTGGTATTTATGGGCTAACAGGAATAATGGCCAGTAGTTTACCATTAAACGAATACATTCGATTTTGTTCTAACTGTCTAAGAGAAGACAAAATTAAATATGGCGAACTGTATTGGCATAGATTACATCAATTGCCTTGTGTTAATGTATGTGAAAAACACCAAACCCCTCTTCAATGTGTTTGGCAAGTAGAAAATTCATAGTTTGGCAGTTAAGATGTGCATAGCATCCGTATTTAGTTAATTAATGATTCTGCCTGCTAACTATCGATCATTTCCCCATTACCCCTAGCCAAGATAGCCTCCCGATAGCGATAGCTGGGACCGGTAAAGCCTAATATGTGGGCGTGACGGACTAATCTATCAATCAGAGCAGCTGTTAGCCGGTCATCCCGGAAGATATCATTCCAGCGGCCGAACTCAAGATTTGATGTTATAATAACGCTTTGCTGCTCGTAACTGTTTGATATGACGTTAAATAGTAACTGTGATGATAATTTATCAAAGGGAATGTACCCCACTTCATCTAGGAT
>NZ_JONT01000039.1:5000-7469 GCF_000711975.1 Desulfofalx alkaliphila DSM 12257
TTGAATAAGCTTTCATATATATTATAAACCTCAATTCTCCGTTTGTCAATAAAAACATATGAGTAATTGTTCAAGTGTGTTTATCTTTTAGCTTTACGGTCAAGACCGCCACCTCTAAGCGCAGCGTAGGTGGGTTTTAATCAGGTGGAGTAGACTCTCCATCTGATTCCCCGATGTTTCAGCTTGCTGAAACGAGTTCACTTATTAGATTATCCCCAAGTATAAATAGAAAAGAACCGCCCATCAAGAAGTATTTCTCCTCAATCGGCGGTCAAATTCGTTTTATTTTTCTATATCAATTTCTACACCAGATTTAAATTCAATAGTTAGTTTATCATCATAGACCGTTATTTTCTCTATAAGTCTCCTTACTAGTTGCTCATCATACTCCTCAAGGAGGATGGATTGTTCATTAATGAATTTTTCCATATCTTCTAGCCTTTGCTTGGAGCCTTTTTTGCCAGCTTCTTCTGCTAAAGCCTTATGCCTTTCCTCTCTGAGCCTATAAATCTCATCGGCTATATCGTTATAATCTTCTTTGGAATTGGCCAGTCTCAAAAGGTCTTTTTGTAATTCCTCTAGCTTTTTATCTATCTCGGCAACAATATTATTGTCCGTTTCACTTATCACTATTTCTATATTTTCCTTTAAGATAGTTAAAAAGCCATCCTTTTGCCCTATTAGTTTATTAATTGCCTCCACCGTAGCAAGGCCTATCATATCCTCCAGCACGGTTCGGGAATGACAAGTTAACCCTGTATTCTCAAGTCTACTGACGCATCTCCAAACAATCGATTTTTTACCTCGGTTATTCCAATGAACTCTACGGTATATTTCGCCACACTGTTTGAAACCGCGAATTTTCACGCGTTACCCCACGCCCGTTTCCGGGGCAAAAAGTGGTAGAGATTTAGACCCCCCTACCCCAGAAACTGCAGATAATCTCAAAAGTTAAGTAATTCTTTAGTTTTCATGAGATTTTTTGCATCTATTTAAAGCCGTTAATCGGCATAGTTTTCAAATTTGAGTATTAACCCTTTTCTAGAAAAGAGGTGAGTATTTTAATTTATCTGTCAGTCAAGCGAATGAGCTGACAATTGGCTGTTATTCTGTCTAACAGAGTCTGGCAAAGATGTTTGTCTTCCACTACATATAACCATGTAGATATTTCTCGATTGGTAATAAAAATGATACTTCTTGTTTCATTAAGAAAGGTAACTGCTCGATAAAAAGCCTGCAACTCTGACCTGGTTGGTTCTAGATAAAATACATCATCAATAATAATCAAGTCGCATTCCCGCATATAGGAGAAGGTTGCGCCTGCTTTTGTGTTTATATCTTTGTTCTCTACAATATATATAAAAACATCAATGGATGCATAGTAAGTTTTATGTCCATTGTCGATCGCTGTTTCTCCAAGATGAACTGCAAGACTAGTTTTGCCTGTCCCGCATTTACCAAGTAGAATAACGTTTTGTTCTTCATTGAGCCACGTCAGATGGGATAATTGTTTAATTTGCCATTCCAAACCTTTGTTTAAATTCGATACATCAAATACTTTGTTGGGAAGTTTGCTTGCCCTTCTTAGCTTGATCTGTTTTTGTCTGGCTCGTATCTCTAGTTCTTTTTGTAATATCATTTGAAGATAATCTAGGTTGGACAGTTTCTCATCATTCAAATCAATATATCCCCTGGCAATATTCCATAGATTTAGCTTCTTAGCCAACTCGCGGATTTCAGTTATATCAGCCATCGATTTCCCTCCTTATCTCCTTGCTACGTGTCAGATGGTTGAAATACTGTTGATTTGGTAAGAACTTCTTTGCTATCTGCTCACCATGCTTATACATTATGTAAGCCAAAAGTTCATAGGCATTGCAGCGTTCAGTCTCAATACAGTATCTTATCCCATCAAGCATTTGCTCCATCGAATAAAACTTCGTCATGCGATTTAAGCGAATGCAATGGCTATTAAAATATTTTGTTTGTTCTTGTTCCATCCGCCGTATAAATTCCTGAGCGATTTCATGCTCTGCAAAATATTGTTTTATAAGAGCATGAGAAACCCTGTTTCTGTTGTTTTTTTCCTCAGCTTTGAATATCTGTCCAGTATCTTCTGTTACTGGATACTGTGAACTTGCAAATTAAACCAGCACCTCATTTTCACAATATATCAGCACATTTTCCGGTCCAATGTGCAACAATTGCAAATTAAATTAGATTTTGTTCCAAGGATTTTTCACATTTGCACGATGTTTTAGCAGCTGAAACAATTAGGAAAAAGAGCCAAAATAAATAGAAAAACCGGTTGGCAATCACCAACCAGTAGTTAGATACCGGCCTCTTCAGCCGCCAAATGAACCACACTGTCATCAATAAGCTCTTTTTGGACCTGGTAACCGGCCAATAGACAGTGAGTAGCCAGCTTGTTAATCAGCCTTGGCCATCCACCGGAAAGAGAACTGATCG
>NZ_JONT01000040.1 GCF_000711975.1 Desulfofalx alkaliphila DSM 12257
AGCTTTTCGAGCTCTACTTGAAGAGCACCAAATCCGTCAAAGCATGAGTCGCAAGGGCAATCCCTATGATAATGCACCAGCAGAGAACTTCTTCAGCTGCTTAAAGTGTGAATGTACTAACTTCCTGCATTTTAGAACCAGAAGAGACGCTAAACAAACGATTTTCGAGTACATTGAGATCTACTACAATAGGCAAAGACGACATGCCGCATTAGGGTGGATTAGCCCGCTGAAATACAAGCATCAACTGGCCGCTATGGCGGCTTAAAATGAACTAGCTAGCAAATGAAAGAAAATCTAAGCTACGTACACGCAATGGTGTCCAGAAAACTGAGAATGGCTCAGTAAAAGCTCGAAATGCTTGTTAGAGTAGCAAATTATAATTATTAATTAAATTGAAAAAAGAGTTTAGGATTTGTTTATTTTTATACCTCCTGTTTGTTTAATGTGATTTGATATTATCATCACATAAATAAACAGGAGGTATTTTTGTGAAGATTTTAATTACAACAGATTGGTATTATCCTGCAATAAATGGGGGGTGACATCTGTACTAAATCTAACTATCAAGCAATGCTCATTCATATCGCAAAACAGATAAATTGACTTTAGAGCTAACCGTTATGCTGTTAAAAAAACTGAATGAAGGTGTGGTTATGTGCAGAAATGTAGAAGAATATATTAGCATTGTCTTGTCACAAATAGATTGTTCGGAAACCAAAAAAATAGTATGCCAAGTATTGCGTTCAGATATTAATAAAATAATAAGAAAGCAGCATGTTTTAAATAAGTCAAATGAACAACTTGTTAATGTTCTATTTTTGAGAATGGGCGACCCCAAAATACTAGGACAGTATTTTTTATGTCTTAAAAACTTAGTGGATTTACATTAGGTAAGAAAAGAAGCAAGTAAGGATGAAACCCATAAGATTATTTATCTTCTAAGTTGTAAATGTTTGATAAGTAACATTAAAGCATAACCCAATAAAGCCCCAATAATTAGATAAATTATCTGTAACCACACAGGGCCCAGTAGCACACCAAAAATTTTAAAGGTCGGCGAAGGCTTCTATACATGCGTTGTCCCATGGGTTACCCTTATTTGAGTAACTGTGGATAAAATGTGCTGCTGGTGTAGCTTCTAAGGTAGCTTTTAGATACATATTGGCAGCCACGGTCACTGTGGATAACAACTGGTTGACTAACTTTTCGATTAACTTAAGCTTTTTCAATAAATACATGTATGAACAATTCTTTTAACTAACAGCGTAAACCCTTCTACATGGTGAGGGGCCTGTGTTGGCCCTTTGGGCGGGAGGCAATTAGTATAGCCCTCCCGCCCAAAGGGCCAACACAGGCCTAGAGGCTCCATGACAAGGGGTGACTTATTAGATAAACAGCTAAGAATGAGATCTTGTAAATTCTGAAGAAAACCCGCCGTTCTATGTGTCTACTTTAACGGGGCAAGCTCAAATATACGGAGGTCATGTAATGAATATTAATACTAAGAAATTTGCAAAAACGGCCATTCCTTTTTTTCTAATATTATTCCCGTTTATTTTTCATTTCCTTATTGATGAGACTTTCGAAAAAGCAGTTCAACTTAACATCATGGCAGTTCTAATAATGTTTATTTTTTTTGCCATTATCTTCAAAAGAAGTTTTTGTGGTTTTTTGTGCATGGTGGGGGCGCTGCAAAGGGCTATTGGATATATAGGATTCAAGATTTTAAAAAAAAGGTTCACAGTTCCTGCAACACTTGATAAATATCTTAGAGCAGCGAAATACATCATACTTACAGGTTTTGCAGTATTATCCATTGCAAACGGCAAGTTACTGCTACAAATCACTGTTGACGATGTGTTTGAGCAATATGACATAATATTGCCTGGATTAGCTTGGCTAAGTATAATGTTGATGTTTGTAACAATTATTGGCTCATTCTTTATTGATAGATTCTTCTGCAAATATATCTGCATCCAGGGTGCTCTCGCCGGAGTTGCAGGTTGCTTTAGTCCCAGTGGTATCGTCCGATGCGAAGATAAGTGCATCAATTGCACTTTATGTACAAAGAAATGTCCCTCAAATCTAGAGGTGTATAAAATGAAGAAGGTAATATCGGCTGAGTGTATTAACTGCCAAAAATGCATTATTGTATGTCCCAAGAAAGGGGCATTAACTAATAGTTTTGCAGGTAGAAAAATCCCCTTATTTTTGCTTGTAGCAATGGCAGGAACGGTTTTTATATTGTTAACCTTTTTAATAACGCTATTTTTATAAATGGTGCTATGAGCAGGTGTCAGGTGTCGATCCATTTCTTTAACAATTATTACAGAATCCCGGAGAACAGGAATTAATCAAGCTACGCAAGGAGCTTCAGAAACTCAAAACGGAGAATGATATCCTCTCCCAGCATGGATATACAGTCCGCCAAGGCCCTACCAGCTCAAGGCATGTGGAGACGGTATGTCTTCTCGTGAAATCGATAGAGCAGGTGATACGAGAGGAGGATAAAAGTGGATTTATTAGAATTAATCATAGAGTATCACAAGGATAACGAACGTCAGGGACCGGGGAGCAAAGAAGCAACATTAAAAGCGCTAAGCTACCTTCCTTATTTAAATGAAAAATCTAGAATACTTGATATCGGCTGCGGAACCGGCGGACAGACAATAACCCTCGCAGAAAATACTGATGCACATATCACTGCCATAGATAAGCTGCCGCAGTTTTTAGAAAAGTTGATACAAAAAGTCAAGGAGAATAACCTGGCTAATCGTATAGTAGTTAAAGAAATGTTAATGGATAGATTAAGCTTTGCTGAAAAGTCTTTTGATGTGATATGGTCGGAGGGAACTATCTACAACATCGGTTTTGAAAAAGGTCTGTCCTTGTGGAAAAAATATTTAATAGATAACGGTTATATTGCTGTTTCTGAAATCTCTTGGCTGACCGATATAAGGCCGGAGGAAATCGAACAGTATTGGGTTAATGCCTATTCGGAGATTGATACCATCGAGAATAAGCTATCAGTCATTGAGAAATGCGGGTATACTAACGTCGCCCATTTTGTCTTGGATGATAAATGCTGGATAGATAATTATTATCAGCCGCTATTTGAAAATGAGAAAGCTTTCCTTAAAAAATATGATTATGCTGATGAGGTTAAAGAATTTATTGAAGAAAGTAAAATTGAAGCAGACTTGTATAATCGTTTTAAGGATTATTACAGCTATGTATTTTATATCGCAAAGAAAAAACTGTAGTGAATAGGTGTTTGGGAGTTGTGGGGGTATGAAGAAAAAGGTGTATCTGTTAAAAGTAATTCTATTGGGCGTTGTCGCATTGATCTGGACAATTTTAGCAATATTTGATGTTATAGATGGAACATCTGAGAATTCTATATCACTATTAATAATGAAAACACTATGTGCTGTGACTTGGTTTGTTGTTTTTGCGATGTATCTACATAGATATCGTACTGGTCAGAAAGTATAAACAGATTATTTCAATCGAACATGAAAAATATGATCGTGCCGACTTCAATTCGACCACAAGGGGAGCTTATCTATTTAAAAGAACTTGAAGCGACTCATTGAAATGGTTACAGCATTTGATGGAAAGTTGACTGTTGAATTTAAGTCAGGAATTAGTGTAGATATTGAAAATTGAAGAGAAATGTTATTAACTTCTAATACCTTGCTGAAATGCAGGGTGTTTTTCGTGTTTTCTAATAAGTAAATACAAATTAGTGGTATAATTTATAATAAAGGATATAAATCAAAAAATAGCTGAAAGTAGTTGAAAGTATTATTTTGAATAATTATTCCTATGTAATAGTATTAAAAACAGAATTGTATCGGAATTAGTGAAGTATAATTAAATAGTGATGACCAAAGAATCATAATGATTGCTGCAAACTTTAGAAAGGAAGTAACCTCAACTGTTATGCGGTTATTAGACCATAATATAAAAATAAAATGTATTAAGGTTACTTCTTATGAATTAAATGGCCAAGTGCTCCTTGATACGGAGCAAATTATTCCTATTGTGGATGCAGAAGATTACTTAATAAAATAGCGAATAAAAAACAAGAGGAATAAAGGAGTATATTATTAAAAACTGTGATAAAATGCCCATAAGGATATGCAGACGCCCTCCTACCTTATTTAGAGTCCAATATTTTTCCGCATGTCCAATCGGGGAAAAACGTTGTTGACATTTGTGTTATAATTTAGCCTTCATGCTATAATTGAACGAGGGTGATTGTTATGAAAAAAAATCTGTTAGTCGCTCCCGTACTGAAGTGGGTTGGCGGGAAACGACAGTTATTGCAATATATTTCAAAACATATACCAGATAAAGTTTCTACATATTACGAGCCATTTTTAGGCGGTGGTGCCGTTTTGTTTCACCTTCAGCCTAATAAGGCTGTGGTTAATGATATAAATGAAGAATTAATTAATGTATATATTGTAATCAGAGATCATCTTGAAGAGTTGATTAAAGATTTACAAAAACATAAAAATGAAGCGGACTATTTTTATAAAATAAGAGAATTAGACAGGGATAAAAAGAAGTATAGTCAGTTAAGTAACATTGAAAAAGCGTCAAGGATTATTTATCTTAATAAAACCTGCTACAATGGGTTGTTTAGGGTAAATCAGCAAGGGGAGTTTAATACTCCATTTGGTAGATATAAAAACCCTAACATCGTTAACGAGACTACATTAAGGGCAGTTAGTAACTATTTTAACAAAACGAAAATAACTTTCAAATGTGGTGACTTTGAAGAGGCGGTAAAAGGTATCAGAAAAGGAAGTTTTGTGTACTTTGACCCCCCTTATGACCCAGTTTCAGTTAGTGCTAATTTTACAGGATATGACAAAGGTGGTTTCAATAGAGAGGAACAGATCAGGCTTAAAAAACTTTGTGACAAATTAGACGCCAGAGGCGTAAAGTTTTTACTCTCTAATTCTGCTACCGAATTTATATTAGACCTATACAAAGATTACAACATAGCAATTGTTCAAGCAAATAGGGCTATTAATTCCATAGGGGATAAGAGAGGAAAAGTTGACGAAGTGTTGGTGAAGAATTATGAGTGATACAAAAAATGAAGTTGCATGGAAGGAGCTTTTTGAAAAATACAAGATATTAGGAAAAATAGAAAAGCATGGTATATTTACAATTAGCTCAAGGGAGATCAATGAGTTTAGAGAAGCAAGACTAATGACAAAGTTTGATCACCGAAAGAATTTGCCGGAAATTTTTAAGAAAAATAGACTCTCTATTCTTCCAGTCACAAGGGGGAGCTATTTAATTTCCCAATTTGATGCTTATAAGGATTTTGAAGAAACAGAGAGTGAAATTATTAAGGTGCCGTTCCCAACTCATATAGAGAGCATTGACTTTGAGAACATAACAAGCGAATCAGCGGCCCTTAATTGTGCCTATGTTTCAGGCATATTAGCCGACTTTATAGAAGATGAAGGGATATTGCCAACAGTCAGCGGCAGAATGAGTTCTGAATCTTTTGATTTTAAGATTAAAACATTTCCGGGGGTCAATGTCCGAGTTGAGGTTGTTAATTCCCAAATAGAAATTGATGGAGGATATGAAGGGCTTGAAACACTTTCTTTAATTGAGGCTAAGAATTCTCTTTCTGATGATTTTTTAATAAGACAACTTTATTACCCTTATAGGCTATGGAATAATAAAGTCAGCAAAAGGGTCAGATCACTATTTTTAACCTACTCAAACGGTATATTTACTTTTTATGAATATGAGTTCCAGGAAGCCGAAAACTACAACTCACTTACCCTGGTTAAACAAAAGAGATATAGCATAGAAGAGACAGAAATAAGCCTCGAAGATATATTAGAAGTGCTAAAGAGGACAAAAATTGTTAGAGAGCCGGAAATACCGTTCCCGCAAGCAGACTCTTTTAAGAGGGTAGTGAATCTTTGCGAACTCTTAAATGAATCAGAGCTAACTAGAGATGAAATTACCGCGAATTATGACTTTGACCCACGACAAACTAATTATTATACTGATGCAGCTAGGTATTTAGGTTTGGTACATAAGCGTAGAGAGAATAAAGAGATAATTTTTTCATTAACTGATGAAGGACAGAGATTGTTTAAATTGAAATATAAGCCAAGGCAGTTAAGGCTAGTAGAGTTGATTTTATCGCACAAGGCTTTTTATGAGACTTTTAAATTGTGTATAAATCAAGGCGATATGCCTTCTAGGGATGAAATAGTAAAGATTATGAAAGCTAGTAAACTATATAATGTACGGTCCGAAGATACATTTTATAGGCGGGCATCATCTATATCAGGGTGGATTAATTGGATATTAGAGTTAACTAGATTATAATATATACAATTGGTTGGGGAGTTTCCCAACCTTTTTCTTTTTATTTCGGCAGCCAGAGCCGGATATTGATTTCCCCGGTTCGTAGAAGCTCCATTGTACTGGGTCAAGTATTGGAATCGGTTTTATACACTTTTTTGAAGTTGCTGTTATGTTTATTGTAAGCCTGTTTTTTCGGTAAAAATCGCTTCGGGCTTTATGGGATTGTTACTCATAGTGTTAATTATATTTATGACGGCATTCTTTTTGGCTGGGTTAACATACGCGATCAGCCTTTGCCTGCCAAATGAAATTGTATATAAAACCGAGATGAACGCGATTGTTCTGCCGATCTTTTTCTAAGCACAGCCTTGTTTCCGGCGAATACATTATCTGGGGGATTGGCAATTGTGGTAAATTTAAACCCGTTCACTCATGTAATTAATGTAAACGAGCCTTGATTATACAAGGGAATATCGTAACTCGTGATATTACCCTCGTCCTCCTTTTACTTGCGGTCTTATGCGTTATCAGTTTTTCATGGGCATTGCACAGGTTAAGAAAGGAAACAAACTTATAGAAGCATTTAATTTGGTCTTAACCGGAGAAAAACATATAAATTACTGCCTGTGAAGATGTTGCTGATGAAATTGCTTGTAATAAAATAAAAGTACACCAGGATAATAATTGAAAAATACACCACTAAAAAGTAAAATACCCTCTGTAAATAACTTTATGGAGGGAGCAAAACGGAGTGATAACTTTGAGTGAAAAGCAGCATATTGTTATCTCCGCTTTTAGAGATGGGAAATCATTAAGAGCAATTTCCAAAGAAACTGGTATCAATAGGCGGACTGTAACCAAATATGTGCGGGATTATGAAGAAAGGCGTAATCAGCTATTACAAGCAGATAATAACATTGATGTAAAAGAATTAACTGACTATATAGTTGAAAA
>NZ_JONT01000041.1 GCF_000711975.1 Desulfofalx alkaliphila DSM 12257
GAGGAGTTCCGAGCCAGTGACCGCAAATACAACTGGACTTTGGATGAATTAGCGAAGCTCCCAATCGAGTGGTATGGTGGGGCAGACCTTGCTAAATTACATGACCTGACCGCGGCGGCTCTGTATGGAACGTATGATGATGTTGATGTTGTAATAACTCACGCGTTTTTCCCAATTGTAGCAGCGCATACTAAAGCGGAAGAGGACAATATCCCACTCTTTGGCTGGCAGGATGACGGTTGGCTCACTATGACCAATTCTCCTGTTACCGACCACCAGACCGTTGTAAAGTGGTTCATGGGTATGCGCAAGAAGGGTTTTAACATCAAGCAAGTTGGTTTTGACCGCAAATTTGGGCGAGAGTTTTTCTTGGAGATGAAGAAGGCAAGGTTTCGGATAGAGGATACACCGCAGCTTTACCACCTTAAGTCTGAAGGTTTCCGGCACATTGAGAAAAAGGTTAAAGCAGGCAAGTTTTATTATTTGCATAGCGACGCTTATGAGTATTGCGTCCAGAACGTCCGAGCGATTGAGCAGGTTGACGATGCAGTGAAATATGAGAAAGTGTTGCCCACACAGAGGATAGACCTGTTTGATGCCTCTGTTTTTGCTTGCATGCAGATGTTAAAAAATCTAGCTAAATCTGGGACAGCTGTAAAATGGCTGAAAGGTGGTGAGTAAATGGGGTTAATAAACACAGCAAAACGATTGATAAGAGGAGCTAAATTACTTAGAGACCCTACGGCTAGATGGCTGGTGTTGCATGGCAACCTAGAGGACTTCGATGTTCCCGGGTACACTCGGCTGTCCGACAATCCCGAAGTACGAATGGCAGCTCACAAGATCGCTGATCTGATCAGCTCCATGACTATTCACCTCATGCAGAACACCGAAGATGGCGATATCCGGGTTAGGAATTCATTGTCCCGGAAAATTGACATAGACCCATACAGCCTAATGACACGTAAGGCTTGGATGTATAACATTGTTTACACCATGCTCTTGGATGGTCAGGGCAATAGCTTTGTGTATCCACGAATAAAAGACGACCTAATCGACGAGTTAATCCCTCTTAAACCATCACAAATTAGTTTTACCACCACGAACAATGGGTACAAAGTGCAGTATGGGGATATCGTTTTCAATCCTGATGAACTACTCCATTTTTTAATAAATCCGGACCCAGAGGAACCTTGGAGAGGTAGAGGGTATAGGGTTGTATTACGAGACGTTGTAAATAACCTAAAGCAAGCTGCTCGAACTAAGAAAGGTTTTATGAGCGGGAAATACATGCCAAGTCTTATAGTCAAGGTAGATGCTATGACAGCAGAACTATCTAGTGATGAAGGCAGGAATGGTGTTTTCAAGAAGTATCTTGAAGCAAATGAAGCAGGACAACCATGGATTATACCTGCTGAACTACTCGAAGTAGAGCAGGTTAGACCTTTGACACTTCAAGACCTGGCGATTCATGAATCGGTGGAAATAGATAAAAAGACAGTAGCTGGCATATTTGGTGTGCCGGCTTTTTTCTTGGGCGTAGGGAAGTACAACAAAGATGAATACAACAACTTCATCAACTCCACCATTTTGCCGCTTGCCAAAAGCATTGAGCAGGAACTGACCAGGAAGCTACTTTGGAGCCCGGACCTGTATTTCAAGTTCAACCCGCGCAGCTTGTATGCCTACGACATAAAAGAGCTTGCCGATGTGGGAGCCAATATGTATGTCCGCGGCATCATGACCGGCAATGAAGTGAGAGACTGGCTTGGTATGTCGCCGAGAGAGGGATTGTCAGAGTTGGTTATTCTTGAAAACTATATACCGCTTGGCATGATCGGCGACCAGAAGAAGCTTATCCAGGGGGGTGAGGATAATTGAAAGAAATTAGCATTTTTGACGAAACAAAATTAGTGTTTAAAGACGGTGAAACTTTGATATTAAAACCTTTAGAGGTATCTTCAATATGGGTGAATCCTGAAGAAATAAGAATCATCATTGTTAAAGGCCCCAAAAAGGAGAGGTTGTAACGATGGACAGGAAGATTAAGCAAACCCGAAGCCTGCAAACGGAGCTTACAACTAGGGCAGACGACAGCAATGAAATGTATATCGAGGGTTATTTTGCTGTGTTCAACCGGCAAACTGAACTTTGGCCGGGTGCTTACGAGGAGATAGCACCGGAGGCCTTTGACGAAACGCTGAGCAACGACATTCGGGCTTTAGTCAATCACGATACGACACTGGTCCTAGGCCGCAGCAAAGCGGGGACCCTAGAGTTGAAAACGGATAACTATGGGTTATGGGGAAGGGTTAAAATCAACCCCGCTGATACCGATGCCGTGAACATTTACGAAAGGGTAAAACGGGGTGACGTTGACCAGTGCTCCTTCGGCTTCAACATCACCTCCGAGGAGACAGACTGGCGGGATGATGGCACGGTAAAGTGGCGAATCACTGGGATTGATCTACACGAGGTATCGGTGGTTACATTCCCGGCCTATGAGGATACAGGGGTGCAAGCCCGTAAAGCAGAGGTGGAACAACACAGAAAACGCCGGCTAGAAGTGCGTAAAAAACAACTGAAAGAGAGGTTAAAAACATGCTTAGACAGTTAATGTTATCAAAACAGATTGAACAGCGTAAAAGCTCACTTAATGAGTTAGTGCAACAGGAAGATGCTTTCAAGGTGCGCTCCGAGGAGTTGGAAGCGGCCATCGAAGAAGCTCAGACGGATGAGGAAATTACAGCGGTCACCGAAGAAGTTGAGAAGCTGGAGGCTGAGCAGGCTGAGCTTAAGGAAAAGAAGTCCAAGCTTGAGGATGAGATTGCCGAACTAGAAGGTGAACTCGAAGAAATCAAGTCCAAAGAGCCACCTAACAATGTAAGGGGGAAAGAGAATATGAACAAGGGTCGTGAGCAAATGAAAGAACTCCGCTCTGCTATCAACGAGTATGTGCGGAGTAAAGGAAAGGTATTGAGAGAAGTCGAAGGCTTCAAAGTTATTGATGGGGGAGCACTCGTGCCAGAGGAGTTTTTATCTCCTGAGAAAGTGCCCGAGGATGTTGTTGACTTGACCCGGTATGTCAAGGTTGTAAAGGCAAACCGTGGTTCTGGGACCTATCCGATTATTTCTAAGTCTGGCAGCAAAATGAGCACCGTCGAAGAGTTAGAGGCAAACCCGGAACTCCAAAAACCGCAGGTTACGGATAAGCCCTACAAAATCGACACCTATCGTGGTTACATTCCTGTATCTCAAGAAGTCATTGAGGATGCGGACTATGATATCGTCGGCTTAATCGACGAAGAAATTACCGACCAGAAGCTGAACACTCGGAACTACGCTATTGCAGAACTGCTAAAGACTGCAACTGCTAAGACCGTGAAGAACTTGGATGAGTTTATCACCTTGCTCAATACCGGCTTCAAAACTGCGTATCAGGTCAAACTGTTCATGTCGCAGTCTTTCTTCAATGAGCTTGATCTAATGAAAGACAATCATGGTCGTTACCTGCTCCAAGACGACATCAAACTTCCAAGCGGCAAGAGGCTCAAAGGCAAAGAAGTCGTCGTGCTTGACGACGAGATGATCGGCTCGGTTAAGGGCGACATGGTGGCGTTCGTTGGCGATGCCAAAGCGTTCTGCAAGTTCTTCGACCGCAAACAGTTATCTGTTAAGTGGGTAGACCATAACATTTATGGTCAGCTACTTGCTGGCTTCCTGCGGTTTGACGTCATTGTGGGAGACGAGCAGGCCGGTTACTACGTCACCTACGCACCAGAGCCGGGGGAATAACCGGGCTATTAAGCGTGTCCGCACCGGAAATGCCTGACCTCGAAGCTATGACCAAGGCCGAGTTGGTCGAGTACGCAGATGGGTTGGGCATTCCCGGGCTTAATGCCCGTATGACAAAAGCGGACATAATTGCCGCCATCAGGGAGGCGATGGGATGGACGTAACACTAGCTACTAGTTTAGTTAAAGAGAGGTTAGGGATACGGACAAACGTCCGGGATACCTATTTAACCACCATTACAGAAAGTGTAATTAAAGAGCTTGAAGACGAGAAGGGGTTGGTACTGGATGGTGCCAACCCTTACCATTTAATGTTTGTGGTGGACTACGCCACTTGGCGGTACCAGTCCCGGGATAGCGACAAGGCCATGCCCCGGCACCTGCAATTTAGGCTGCACAATCTAATCATCCATACCGGGGGTGGTGGCCAGTGACCTATGACCACGAACTAACCCTAATTAGCCACACATGGGAGGAAAACGAGATTGGGGTGCAGATACCAGTTGAAACCAAAACAACGGTACTGTGTGGCCTAAAATCTATTTCCCGGGATGAATTTTACAGCGCTGCCGTAACCGGACTAAAACCAGCAATGGTATTTGTAATCCACGAGTATGAATACAATGGGGAACGAGAAGTGGAGTTTGAAGGCGCCCGGTATAAAGTGATAAGGACTTACCGGGGTGGTATGGCCCGGCAAGGGTCTAGGTTGGCCTTTGATGAAATGGAGTTGACTTGCGAAAGGGTGTCTACTGATGGCTAAATTACCGAGATATATGGAGCTGAAACCTGTACCTAACGGCCTCAAACCGTCACTTACCTACAAACTTACTATAAAACGGTGGGGCGTCCCTATTATCATTTACAAGTGTCTGAAAAAGTGTGAGCTTAAATGGTATATGTGGCTACTGTATCCTTATGTGTGTTTTAAGGTGTTAAGGGGTTATGGTGATGGCTAGCAATATTAAAATTGATAATCTTGCCGCAGAGATCACTCTGGCGGTGAAGGAATATACCGAAGATGTTAGTGCCGCTGTTGAAAAAGAACTTAGCACCACCTCGAACGCCGTGTTAAAGGAAGTCAAGGCCACCTCACCCGTAGAAACCGGGGAATACAAAAAAGGCTGGACTCGAAAAAAAGAAACAACTTTGGGCGGCGAGATTAAATATGTTATCCACAATAAAACCAAAGGGCCAATAGCACACCTATTGGAATTTGGCCATGCCAAGGTTGGTGGTGGCCGGGTGGAGGCGATCCCTCACATACGCCCGGCTTACGACAAACATGTTCCCGATATGGAGGAACGGATCAAGCGGATCATTAGGAATGGGGGTTAGGCCATGACACAAACAGAACTATACCAGGCATTAAAAGCACTCGGTATGCCGGTTGCCTATAGCGAGTTCAAGGTGGGCCCTGGGAACCCGGCACCAGAGCCCCCGTTTATTACTTACCATGTGGCGGATGCCAGCGCCTATGGTTCCGACGATAGAAACGAGATAAAGCGCACCGGGTACCTGATTGAGTTGTACACAATCCATAAAGACCCGGCAAGCCAGCAGTTAGTTGAATCCATGTTGGATGCTAAAGGTATCCCATACCAGGTTTATGAAACGCCCATCGAATCTGAAAACCTGTATCAAGCGGCCTACCATATCGAATTTACAACTAAAATTAGGAGGGGTTAAGTATGAGCGACACTCAAAAAATTGTATTAGGTAGCGGTAAATTATACATTATGGAATTTACCGGAGAAATGCCGGAAAATAACGTAATTGAGACTGAAGAAAACCGCCTCGGCCACATTAAAGGCGGGGCTAGTCTGGAATACACACCAACTTTCTACGAGGCTAAAGACGACCTGGGGCAAGTATCTAAAAAAGTGTTGACTGAGGAAGAAGCGGTTTTAAAATCTGGCATAATGACCTGGAACCTAAATAAACTAAAGACGCTATGCAGCACCGGCCGGGTTACCGAGGACGAGGGTATTAGGACATTAAAAATCGGCGGAGCTGGTAATTACGATGGTAGGAAATACGTTGTCCGTTTTTTACATGAGGATGCGGCAGATGGTGACTTACGAGTAACTGTTGTAGGTAGTAACGAGGCCGGCTTTACTATCGCATTTACTAAAGACGCAGAAACAGTCATTAACGCGGAATTTAAAGCACAACCAGCTGATAAAGATGGGACTTTGATCATCTTGGAAGAAGAGATAGAAGGGGTGTAGCCGGTGTTAGATTTTCAGAAACGGGAAAAGAAATACTTTGAGTTAAAACTACATGATGGGACACCACTTAGTTTGCCAACACCAACCCTGAAGCTGATGGGGAGGCTGGAAGCAACCAAGAATGTTGATGGTATGGATTTTCAGGAGGTGTCCACACTGGTTAGGGATGTACTAGACACAAACAGGCAAGGTGTTAAAATCACTGATGCCTGTATACAGAAATTTGATTTTGAAGATATGTTGGATCTATTGATAGGGTACGTGGAATTTACAAGGGGTGTGCTGGCTGACCCAAACTTAAAATCCCTCATTACCCAAGCCAAGGTGATGAGGGAGTAAAATATGTTATCCACTCACTCGACTCTAAAATAGTGAGTGATTACGCCCGGATTAGTTTTCTTGACTTAGAGGATATAAGAGTGGACGACTTCCGGGCCTTGCTCCGGGATGCGTTTATTTACCGGCTAGAGCAAAGCGAAAGCGGTCGGGAGTATCTTGAAAAATGCTGGATATTGGAACAGACAACACCGGATCGGAAAAGATTGAGAGAAAAATTTGGTCAAAAATAAAAGAAGGGGTCGCTATACCCCTTCTTTATGCTTCGTTTTGTGTGGAAATTTCCATGCTTTTTTACAGTCTTGGCACTGCAGCATGTTTTTCAGAAATGGTGAGGCAAACATAAACCCTATACCAAGTAAAATGCCGGCAACGCCTACTGGCGGGACAAGTAATATTAGCCAAATACTAACACCTAACAACGCGAAACCTAGTAAAAAAAAGAAACAACCGCCTTGGGCATTAACCTTTTTCGAACCACACCTGGGGCACGGCTCCCACATTTCCACTTTTTTAGACATTATCCAACTCCTTCCTTTTGCTTACTTTACAATAGTATAACATAAAAGGCGGTGCAATAAATGCTGAAATTAAAATGCGATAAAGGTTGTAAAGAAGAATTTACATTAATAGAACCGGGCACCGATATTGTTTACGACGACATATTAAAAACTTATTTTTGTTGCCCACATTGCGGCCAAGAGTATGTTTCGCACTACACTAATACTGGTATCCGGGAACTGCAGGACACGGTGAGGGTGTTACAGGAAGGTCCAAAAAGAAATAAACGCAAAACAAAGCGTATGATACAAGACTTACAGGCGAGAATCAAGGTGGGCATGGACAGATTGAGAGAGGAAATATAAAACGCATCCTAAGCGGGTGCGTTTTTGTTGTATAAAGGCAGGTG
>NZ_JONT01000042.1 GCF_000711975.1 Desulfofalx alkaliphila DSM 12257
CACCTGCCTTTATACAACAAAAACGCACCCGCTTAGGATGCGTTTTATATTTCCTCTCTCAATCTGTCCATGCCCACCTTGATTCTCGCCTGTAAGTCTTGTATCATACGCTTTGTTTTGCGTTTATTTCTTTTTGGACCTTCCTGTAACACCCTCACCGTGTCCTGCAGTTCCCGGATACCAGTATTAGTGTAGTGCGAAACATACTCTTGGCCGCAATGTGGGCAACAAAAATAAGTTTTTAATATGTCGTCGTAAACAATATCGGTGCCCGGTTCTATTAATGTAAATTCTTCTTTACAACCTTTATCGCATTTTAATTTCAGCATTTATTGCACCGCCTTTTATGTTATACTATTGTAAAGTAAGCAAAAGGAAGGAGTTGGATAATGTCTAAAAAAGTGGAAATGTGGGAGCCGTGCCCCAGGTGTGGTTCGAAAAAGGTTAATGCCCAAGGCGGTTGTTTCTTTTTTTTACTAGGTTTCGCGTTGTTAGGTGTTAGTATTTGGCTAATATTACTTGTCCCGCCAGTAGGCGTTGCCGGCATTTTACTTGGTATAGGGTTTATGTTTGCCTCACCATTTCTGAAAAACATGCTGCAGTGCCAAGACTGTAAAAAAGCATGGAAATTTCCACACAAAACGAAGCATAAAGAAGGGGTATAGCGACCCCTTCTTTTATTTTTGACCAAATTTTTCTCTCAATCTTTTCCGATCCGGTGTTGTCTGTTCCAATATCCAGCATTTTTCAAGATACTCCCGACCGCTTTCGCTTTGCTCTAGCCGGTAAATAAACGCATCCCGGAGCAAGGCCCGGAAGTCGTCCACTCTTATATCCTCTAAGTCAAGAAAACTAATCCGGGCGTAATCACTCACTATTTTAGAGTCGAGTGAGTGGATAACATATTTTACTCCCTCATCACCTTGGCTTGGGTAATGAGGGATTTTAAGTTTGGGTCAGCCAGCACACCCCTTGTAAATTCCACGTACCCTATCAATAGATCCAACATATCTTCAAAATCAAATTTCTGTATACAGGCATCAGTGATTTTAACACCTTGCCTGTTTGTGTCTAGTACATCCCTAACCAGTGTGGACACCTCCTGAAAATCCATACCATCAACATTCTTGGTTGCTTCCAGCCTCCCCATCAGCTTCAGGGTTGGTGTTGGCAAACTAAGTGGTGTCCCATCATGTAGTTTTAACTCAAAGTATTTCTTTTCCCGTTTCTGAAAATCTAACACCGGCTACACCCCTTCTATCTCTTCTTCCAAGATGATCAAAGTCCCATCTTTATCAGCTGGTTGTGCTTTAAATTCCGCGTTAATGACTGTTTCTGCGTCTTTAGTAAATGCGATAGTAAAGCCGGCCTCGTTACTACCTACAACAGTTACTCGTAAGTCACCATCTGCCGCATCCTCATGTAAAAAACGGACAACGTATTTCCTACCATCGTAATTACCAGCTCCGCCGATTTTTAATGTCCTAATACCCTCGTCCTCGGTAACCCGGCCGGTGCTGCATAGCGTCTTTAGTTTATTTAGGTTCCAGGTCATTATGCCAGATTTTAAAACCGCTTCTTCCTCAGTCAACACTTTTTTAGATACTTGCCCCAGGTCGTCTTTAGCCTCGTAGAAAGTTGGTGTGTATTCCAGACTAGCCCCGCCTTTAATGTGGCCGAGGCGGTTTTCTTCAGTCTCAATTACGTTATTTTCCGGCATTTCTCCGGTAAATTCCATAATGTATAATTTACCGCTACCTAATACAATTTTTTGAGTGTCGCTCATACTTAACCCCTCCTAATTTTAGTTGTAAATTCGATATGGTAGGCCGCTTGATACAGGTTTTCAGATTCGATGGGCGTTTCATAAACCTGGTATGGGATACCTTTAGCATCCAACATGGATTCAACTAACTGCTGGCTTGCCGGGTCTTTATGGATTGTGTACAACTCAATCAGGTACCCGGTGCGCTTTATCTCGTTTCTATCGTCGGAACCATAGGCGCTGGCATCCGCCACATGGTAAGTAATAAACGGGGGCTCTGGTGCCGGGTTCCCAGGGCCCACCTTGAACTCGCTATAGGCAACCGGCATACCGAGTGCTTTTAATGCCTGGTATAGTTCTGTTTGTGTCATGGCCTAACCCCCATTCCTAATGATCCGCTTGATCCGTTCCTCCATATCGGGAACATGTTTGTCGTAAGCCGGGCGTATGTGAGGGATCGCCTCCACCCGGCCACCACCAACCTTGGCATGGCCAAATTCCAATAGGTGTGCTATTGGCCCTTTGGTTTTATTGTGGATAACATATTTAATCTCGCCGCCCAAAGTTGTTTCTTTTTTTCGAGTCCAGCCTTTTTTGTATTCCCCGGTTTCTACGGGTGAGGTGGCCTTGACTTCCTTTAACACGGCGTTCGAGGTGGTGCTAAGTTCTTTTTCAACAGCGGCACTAACATCTTCGGTATATTCCTTCACCGCCAGAGTGATCTCTGCGGCAAGATTATCAATTTTAATATTGCTAGCCATCACCATAACCCCTTAACACCTTAAAACACACATAAGGATACAGTAGCCACATATACCATTTAAGCTCACACTTTTTCAGACACTTGTAAATGATAATAGGGACGCCCCACCGTTTTATAGTAAGTTTGTAGGTAAGTGACGGTTTGAGGCCGTTAGGTACAGGTTTCAGCTCCATATATCTCGGTAATTTAGCCATCAGTAGACACCCTTTCGCAAGTCAACTCCATTTCATCAAAGGCCAACCTAGACCCTTGCCGGGCCATACCACCCCGGTAAGTCCTTATCACTTTATACCGGGCGCCTTCAAACTCCACTTCTCGTTCCCCATTGTATTCATACTCGTGGATTACAAATACCATTGCTGGTTTTAGTCCGGTTACGGCAGCGCTGTAAAATTCATCCCGGGAAATAGATTTTAGGCCACACAGTACCGTTGTTTTGGTTTCAACTGGTATCTGCACCCCAATCTCGTTTTCCTCCCATGTGTGGCTAATTAGGGTTAGTTCGTGGTCATAGGTCACTGGCCACCACCCCCGGTATGGATGATTAGATTGTGCAGCCTAAATTGCAGGTGCCGGGGCATGGCCTTGTCGCTATCCCGGGACTGGTACCGCCAAGTGGCGTAGTCCACCACAAACATTAAATGGTAAGGGTTGGCACCATCCAGTACCAACCCCTTCTCGTCTTCAAGCTCTTTAATTACACTTTCTGTAATGGTGGTTAAATAGGTATCCCGGACGTTTGTCCGTATCCCTAACCGCTCTTTAACTAGATTGGTAGCAAGAGTTATATCCATCCCATCGCCTCCTTTATTGTGGCGATTATGTCCGCTTTAAGCATCCGGTCATTAAGCCCGGTAATACCATGGGCATCTGCAAAGGTAAGCAGTTGGGCCTTGGTCATCGCCTCCAGATCAGGTATTACCGGAGCGGACATGCTTAATGCCCCATTTATTCCCCCGTTTCATCCACCAAGTCAACCAACACAAAGGCTTTAGGCATTACTGGCTTGCCGTCATACCTGCCAATGCCTCGTACTGCGGTCTGGTCTTCACGGAATTTGTAATGCCCGGACATATCAATGCGAGTGCCTTCCCTTTCCACCAGGGTGTATTTGTCGAACACGCCGAAAAGCAGCTTATCCTTGGGCATGTAGTTGCTGAACACCACTCTTAAGCCTAAGAAGTTGGGTTGTTGTAAGTTAGGCAACACGACAACGTCTTTCCCGGCAGCGTCGACGTGCAAGGTTAAGTTGGCAAGTTTGCTGTAATAGGTTTGGCGGTGCACAACGCAAACAATTTCACCAGTCGCATCTTCGCCGGTATCAATCATCCCCAGCAAAGGAATCAGCGCCTCATACTCTGCAGAAGCAGAAACTTGGTTCTCTGCAGGAATTTGTGGAATGATGCCCTCCGGCTGTTTGTTGGTCGACCCCTCTCCTAAAAGAATGGCCTTGTCCAGCGCCTTTGCAATGGAACGTGCAATCCGCTTGGTTAGATAGTCGTCCAAGTTGATAACACTGTCCTCAAGCAGGCTATTGTCGATGTAGACAATCCGGCCCACTTTGAAGCCGTCGAACTCTACAGCGGTCAGGCGGGAATCATCTTCCTCAGGAATTGCTGCCCGTTGTTCTACCCAGGTGGCTTCTCCAGTATCAACATCCAAAATCAGCTTCACTCTGCCGCCAGCAGTGATTTTGTCTACCAGCGGATATAAAGTAGTGTAATCACCAATCCGCTCACGGATTCGGTTTACAACAATGTCCGGAATAATCAGCTCTGCTCCAGCTTCCCCAGGAGGCAAGACTTGTCCATTGGCTCTAGCTTGGAGCCTAGTCCGGAGTTCGTTATAAAAGTCCTCCACTTCTCGGGTGAAGTATTCTTGTTTTGCTCTCTTTTCGGTCATCTTTTTATCATTCCTTTCCTTGTTGGTGTTGGTCGGCGCCTTGCTGTTGAGCTGCTCAAGCTCGCCCTCCAACTCCGCAATTTCTGCCTCAAGGCTAGCTTTCTTTTGCTTAAGCTCTTCCTTTTCGGCCTCAATCTTGTTCACTTCTTCCTCGACCGCTGCAAGCTCCTCATCGGTTTGAGCCTCTGCCAGCGCTGCTTCTATTTGTTCAGCCCTGGTTTCTAATCCCCTTTCCTGTTCCTCCAGCTCTGCTAACACAGCTTTGCGCTGCTCAATTTTTTTGGAAATCATCAACTGCTTAAGCATTTTTTAACCCTCTCCCTTAATTGTTTTTTCTTTTGCTCCAGCTGTCGTTTCCGGTGCTGGTCAACCTCTGCTTTTCTTGCCTGTATTCCGGTATCCTCGTAGGCCGGGAAGGTGCACACTGAAACCTCATGAAGGTCTATTTTTGTGATGGTCCACTTTACGGTCCCATCGTCTCTCCAATCAGTTATTTCCTCGAGAATATTAAACCCAAACGAACACTGGTCTACGTCTCCACGTTTCACACGCTCATAAAGGTTTACCGCGTCTGTGTCATTTGTGTTGATTTTCACTCGGCCCCATAGGCCATAGTTATCTGTTTTTAGTTCCAAGGTGTTTGCTTTCGTGCGCCCTAAAACCAAGGTCGTATCGTGATTAATCAAAGCTCTAATATCGTTACTCAATGTTTCATCAAAGGCCTCCGGTGCGATTTCTTCAAATGCGCCCGGCCAAAGCTCCGTCTCTCGGCCAAATACTGCAAAATAACCCTCAATATACATCTCTTGGCTATCGGGCTCTGCTCGTGTCTTTAGTTTTGTCTGAAGACTCCGGCTCTGCCTAATCTTCCTGTCCATCACCCTCACCTCCCTGAATCAGTTTCTTTTGGTCTCCTATCATCCCCCGCGGGATATAGTTTTCTAAAATGACTAGCTCTGATAGCCCTTCTTTGGGAGACATACCAAGCCAATCCCTAACCTCATTCCCGGTCATGATTCCCCGGACGTACATGTTACTGCCTACGTCAGCCAATTCTTTTAGATCGTAAGCATACAGAGAACGGGGGTTAAACTTGAAATACAGATCAGGGCTATAAAGCAGTTTCCTGGTTAATTCCTGCTCAATCCCCTTTGCCAATGGCAAAATTGTTGAATTGATAAAGTTGTTATATTCGTCCTTGTTGTACTTCCCAACTCCAAGAAAAAAGGCCGGCACTCCAAAGATGCCAGCTACTGTGCGTTTATCTATCTCCACTGCTTCGTTTATAGCGATGTCTTTCAAAGACAACGGCTTAACCTGCTCCACTTCCAGCAGTTCCGCTGGGATAATCCAGGGTCTCCCTGCCTCGCTGGATTCAAGATATTTCTGATAGACTCCTTCCCGGCCTTCCTCGCTTGCGAGTTCAGCCGTCAAACTGTCCACCTTCACGATAAGCGAAGGCATGTACTTGCCAGACATAAAGCTCTTTTTTGTTGCAGTGGCCTGCTTGAGGTTGTTAACAATATCCTTAAGCACTACCCGGTAGCCCCTACCTCTCCAGGGCTCTTCGGGGTCAGGATTAATTACGAAGTGCAGAACTTCATCATGGCCGTATAGCTGGCCACCATATCTTACTTGGTAGCCATCATCAGTTGCAATAAAGCTGACTTTAGACGGTTGCAAAGGTATCAGTTCATCAATTAGCCCATCAGTTGTTAGCTTAGGGTAAATTAAGCTGTTGCCTTGGCCCTCTAACAGCATGGTGTAAACTACCCAGTACATCCACGCCTTCCTGGTCATTAGTCTATACGGATTGACGTCAATTTTCCGAGACAACTCATTCCGAATTCTTATGTCCCCGTCATCGGTGTTTTGCATCAAATAGATTGTCATGGATGAGATCAGATCAGCTATCCGGTGAACCGCCATTCTTACTTCTGGGTTGTCCGATAGTCGAGTATAGCCCGGAATTGCCAAAGTGTCATAAGAATCGTGAATGAGAAACCATTCCAAAGCTGCTTTTGGCTCAGCTCTCGTCTTTCTCTTGCTTGATCTAAACCAGTCTAACAATCCCATCTATTCACCACCTTTCAGCCACTTACTAGCCGTCCCTGATTTAGCCAGGTTTTTTAATTTCTGCATACAAGCAAAAACAGAGGCATCGAACAAGTCAATCCTCTGTGTAGGTAGCACTTTTTCATATTTGACAGCATCGTCAACCTGCTCAATCGCTCGGACGTTCTGGACGCAATACTCATAAGCGTCGCTATGCAAATAATAAAACTTGCCTGCTTTAACCTTTTTCTCAATGTGCCGGAAACCTTCAGACTTAAGGTGGTAAAGCTGCGGTGTATCCTCTATCCGAAACCTTGCCTTCTTCATCTCCAAGAAAAACTCTCGCCCAAATTTGCGGTCAAAACCAACTTGCTTGATGTTAAAACCCTTCTTGCGCATACCCATGAACCACTTTACAACGGTCTGGTGGTCGGTAACAGGAGAATTGGTCATAGTGAGCCAACCGTCATCCTGCCAGCCAAAGAGTGGGATATTGTCCTCTTCCGCTTTAGTATGCGCTGCTACAATTGGGAAAAACGCGTGAGTTATTACAACATCAACATCATCATACGTTCCATACAGAGCAGCCGCGGTCAGGTCATGTAATTTAGCAAGGTCTGCCCCACCATACCACTCGATTGGGAGCTTCGCTAATTCATCCAAAGTCCAGTTGTATTTGCGGTCACTGGCTCGGAACTCCTC
>NZ_JONT01000043.1 GCF_000711975.1 Desulfofalx alkaliphila DSM 12257
AATCTCATCAGTTAGCTTTCGTTTACTTCGGTTAGCACTGTTGTATTTAGGCTTTTCAACTATATAGTCAGTTAATTCTTTTACATCAATGTTATTATCTGCTTGTAATAGCTGATTACGCCTTTCTTCATAATCCCGCACATATTTGGTTACAGTCCGCCTATTGATACCAGTTTCTTTGGAAATTGCTCTTAATGATTTCCCATCTCTAAAAGCGGAGATAACAATATGCTGCTTTTCACTCAAAGTTATCACTCCGTTTTGCTCCCTCCATAAAGTTATTTACAGAGGGTATTTTACTTTTTAGTGGTGTATTTTTCAATTATTATCCTGGTGTACTTTTATTTTATTACAAGCATCTTCACGAAGTGCATCATTTTTCTGCATTTTGAAGCCATTTATAATAGCCGCTTGGACTGATATTCGCGACTTGGCATAAATAGCGTGTCATATTTTTTAGTTGATACAGACGAATTGTTTCATTGATTGCTTGGTATTTTTCTCTTGGTGTTAGAACTGTCTCTTCTTCGCCTCTCTTTCCATTTCATCGAGCTTTTTTAGAAGTGTTAACTCAGCTTCTAAAAGTCGAATACGTGCTTCAGCCTTCTCTAATTTTTTGTAAGCTGATAGTTTTTCAGCACGCGGACGACCTGTGCTGCCTTTCCCACGACGCTCTTCTAGAAAACCTTGTTCACCAAATGTTTTATAGGTAGACCTCCAACGGTTCAATGCACTCTGAGCTCTCTTTAATCCAATGATTTCTAAATCAAATCCAGCTACTCTAAAGATTTGAGCTGGGCCTTTTCCTGCTAAATTTTCCTGAACAGCCTTAAATTTAAACTCAGCTGTATATTGAATTGAGCGATCTGAAACAGATGCCACATTTGGATTCGTTTCAATTTGTCTGTGTTGATGTTCATTTTTAGAGGAAATAGACGAATCGTTGATGAATAACCGTGATTTTGATCGCTTAAAAAACATAGACACTTGACAATACCTTTACTTTATGGTTGTCTATAAGTAACTGAATAAATGAATCACTAGGGGAGCAATATTGCTGAGAAAGACATGTCTTGACCCTTTGAACCTGATCTAGGTCATACTAGCGTAGGGAAGTGATGGCGGACAAAACAACTATCTTAATTTTTGTTGTGTATTGTAAACCATTCCTTACGCTTGTAGGAATGGTTTTTTTGGTTCATTATTCAAATAATAAAATAGGGAGAGAATATACATGCAATTTACGGATCGTTTATTTGAGAAAGTAAAGCCCGTTTGGGACAGTTATTTAGAGCACCCTTTCGTTAAAGGGATTGGAGAAGGTACGTTAGACAAAGAAAAGTTTATTCATTATATGAAGCAAGACTATGTTTATTTAATCGAGTATTCACGTGTTTTTGCTATAGGTGCTACGAAAGCAAACGATTTGAAAACGATGACAATTTTCGCTAATTTGCTACACGGTACAATGAACTTTGAAATGGATTTACACCGTGAATATGCTGAGAAATTTGGTATTTCTAATGAAGCATTAGAAGCAACGAAACCCTCATCAGCGATGACAGCTTATACAAGTTATATGATTAGCCAAGCACAACTCGGTGGAGTTGAAAACGCAGTCGCAGCAGTCCTTGCGTGTGCTTGGAGTTACAACTGGATCGGAAAGGAATTAGCTAAGTGGCCAGGTGCATTAGATCATGAATTGTATGGCAACTGGGTAAAAATGTACTCATCAGAAGGCTTTACGAAAATTGCTGATGACTGTATCCATTTAATCAATGAAATTGCTAAAGGTAAGCCCGAACATGAGTTAGATAAGTTAGAAGGCATATTTATTAAAACGAGCTACTTTGAGTATATGTTTTGGGATATGGCAGAAAATATTTCGATGTGGCCAGTATCAAAATTAGCTAACGTTTAATTGATAAACGATTGATGCGGAGAAGACTTCAATACATCTCCGCCTTCATGTAAGGAGTAAATATATGTCTCAAGAAAATAAAACTGCAATTAAATTTGACGAAGTATCTTTTCAATATGGACGAGGACACGATGAAAGACCTATTTTAAATAAACTGACTTTTTCGATTCCAAAAGGAGAGTTCGTCAGCATCGTTGGAGCTAGCGGTTCAGGAAAGTCCACCATTTTCCGATTAATCGTCGGTCTTGAACAACCTAATGAGGGCGATATTTACTTAAATGGACGTATTGAACAATCTCGATTTGGAAAAGTCGGCTATATGCCACAACAAGATTTGCTAATGCCTTGGAGAACTATTAGACAAAATGCCCAGCTCGTTCCTGAAATTAAAAGGAAACGTGACGATAAACAAGTGCAGATACTTCTAAAAGAGTTTGGACTAGAAGGATACGAAGACAAATACCCCCACGAATTATCTGGTGGTATGAAACAGCGGGTTTCATTTTTGCGGGCAACTTTATCTGGATCTGATATTCTTTTACTCGATGAGCCATTTTCCGCCCTAGATGCAATGACAAAGATGTATATGCAAGAATGGTTATTAGAACAATGGGAAAAACAACATTCGACCATCTTATTCATTACACACGATATATCCGAAGCGTTGTTTTTATCAGATCGAGTCTATATCGTAAAAGAAACGCCGATTACTTCATTACACTCGATTGAAGTTCCATTAAATAGACCACGCACTAGGAATGATTTAGATAAAAAAGAAGTCATATTATTAAAAAATCAACTAATCGAACAGTTCAGAACGAGGATGTCATGATGCGAAATTCTATCAGTTCATTCATATTTATATTGATATTGCTAACGATCTGGGAAATCGGTGCACGAATGGTGGATAAAAGTTTCATCTTACCTACACCTACAGATATTGTATGGACCTTGTGGGAACTGAAAGAAGTATTATTGTTACATCACCTGCCTATTACATTAAGCGTCATTGCAATCGGACTATCTATTTCAATTGTATTAGGTATTAGTTTAGCAATTAGTATGAATCTATTTAAAAGTTTAGAAAAAATGTTTTATCCAATTTTAATAATGTCTCAGACGATTCCGATCATTGCACTTGCTCCAATTTTCGTCTTATGGTTTGGCTATTCGATTTGGAGTAAAGTAGTCGTCACAATTATTATTACCTTTTTCCCGATTACAGTCAGCACTTTCGATGGCTTTCGTTCAACGAATTATCAATTAAAAGAATTATTACAATCCATGGGAGCTAATAAAAGACAAATCTTTTTTAAACTTGAAGTACCTTCTGCTTTACCTTCATTTTTCTCAGGTATGAAAGTTGCCGTACCGATGAGTGTGATTGGAGCTGCTATTGGTGAATGGCTAGGAGCTCAAGCAGGGTTAGGTTATTTTAGCCGTCGAATGATGACTCAATTTGATGGAGCCGGTGTATTTGCTCCGATTGTCATCTTATCATTAATAGGTATGCTGTTATTTGCTATTGTCGTTTTTTTAGAAAAAATTTTTATGAAATGGAGAGTTTATGATGAGAAGTAGAATGATGCTATTTTCCCTTATGTTAATAACAATATTGATGCTCGTTGCTTGCAATGAAGATGAAACAGAGAGCAAGGATGCTAGAGAGTCAACAACAAATGATGAAAAAGAAACCGTCTCGATTATGTTAGATTGGTATCCAAATGCTGTACATAGTTATTTATATGTAGCCCAGGAAAAAGGATATTTTGAGGAAGAAAATATCGTTGTTACATTTCAATTCCCAGCGAATCCGACAGATCCATTAACCTTGGCCGCTTCTGGAAAAGTAACGATGGGCCTTTATTATCAGCCAGATGTTATAATGGCGAAGGCGAATGAAGATATTCCAATTAAAGCCGTTGCGGCAGTCGTTCGTGAACCATTAAACCACGTCGTATATCGAGAAGATAATCCAATTCATTCACCAAAAGAATTAGTCGATAAAAAAGTTGGTTACCCTGGTATTCCAATTAATGAAGCGTTAGTCAAAACGATCGTTGAACATGATGGTGGGAACTATGATGAGCTTGAAATGATTAACGTTGAATTCGAATTAGGTTCTTCTTTAATCTCTGAACAAGTCGACGCCGTTAGTGGAATGTTCGTCAACCATGAAGTACCTTTATTGCGTAGTCAAGGATACGAGGTTGATTATATTAACCCAGTAGATTACGGAGTGCCTAGCTACTATGAAGTTGTTGCGGTAACGAGTGACGAAACGTGGGAAAATAATCAAGAAACAATCAAAGCCTTTTGGCGGGCTGCTCGTAAAGGATTTGACGATATGATAGATAATCCAGAAGAAGCTTTAGATATTTTATTAAGCAACCAAGATGAGGCAAATTTCCCTCTGGATAAAGAGGTCGAAACTGAAAGTATGAACATTTTACTCCCAAAAATGAAATCTGAAGCAGGTTTTGCTAACCAAGAAAAGGAATCATGGGAGGTAACAGCAAAATGGCTAAAAGAATATGGATTAATTGATGAGGTACCAAATATTGATGACCTTATTATTTCAATTGAACCATAACTTAGTTTTTAATGAGTTTGGTATGTCAACACTAAACTGAATAAATTTTATAAGGTGTATTGATCTGTTTTACCGCGCACGATTAGTGTTCTTCATGAAAATAGTAATTTTATTTTATCACTTGACTCGGAGCCTCTGCGGGCATGATTTCGATAGCCTTGTCAGCCAACCTAAACAAACAACGCTGGCTATGGCGTAAAAGGCTATCACAGCCCGCCTCTCCAAGTAAAGTGGTGCTTGTCATATTAGTTTGCTTGTAACTGTGCTTGTATTCTGTTGGTGTTAAATAATCTAGTGAACCATGGATGCGAATATTGTTAAACCAATTGACGTAATCAAATAATTCTAATTCTAGCTCTTCTTGACTTGTAAATATTCGTCCATTCACGAACTCTGTTTTGATCGTCTTAAACGTTGCTTCAGCTACTGCGTTGTCATAGGGAGAACCTTTATCACTTAATGATCGTTCAATGCCAAATGCTTCTAAGGCTTGGTCAATTAACTGGTTATTAAACTCACTCCCACGATCTGTGTGAAATAATTGAAGGTGATTTAGATTGTATTTAACCGAAGCGAACGCTTTTTGAACTAGAGCTAAATCTTTCTGTGGATCAGAACTTTGACCTATGATTTCTCGATTAAATAGATCGACTAACACGCAAATATAATGCCAATTATTCTGTGTCCGCACATATGTTAAATCACTGACAACAACTTTTAACTCTGTATCTTGAGTGAATTCATGGTTCAACTTATTTCCGATTTCAGATTCATTTACTTATGATTTATTAGGTTTAAACTGTGCTACCGTATATTTAGAAACAAGTCCCTGCGCTTTTATAATTCTACCAATTCGGCGGCGTGAAACTTTAAAGCCTAGCTTTTATAGTTCTTTTTTAATTTTTCTTTGACCGTAAATGTCGCGACTATCTTTAAAGATTTTAACAATTAATTCGGATAATTCATCGTCTTGATTATCACGTATTTTAGCTTCATAATAGTAGGTACTTCGTGGAATTTGTAGGACGTCACACATTGCTGATATCGAGTATTTGTATTTGTTATTTCGAATCACATTTACGCATCAATCTATTATCAGCGCGGCTTGCTTTAACATATCATTTTCCATCGCAAGTCTTTGGTTTTCTTTACGAAGACGAATCAGCTCTTCCTGTTCAGATGTTCGATTATCTTTTTCTTCAAAAGATCCACTTGTTTTGTGCTGGCGAACCCATTTATCGAACGTCGAAGGCATTAATTCGTATTCTTTTATCATTTCAGCTCGTGGTTTTTTCTGACAAATAAAGTTGGATAACTTGTTGTTTAAATTCTTTTGTAAATGATCTTCTTGGTCTTCTGGTCATTCTAGACACTCCTCCGACTTTTATTGTATTAAGTTTAGATGACCTTAACGAATCTGTCCAACTAAGTGTAACCTATCCATACACTAGTCGTAGAGTATATGAATCATTACAACCATACAAGAAAGCAATGGACATTAAATAAGATGACCCCGGCAACCTACCGAAGTCATCTAATCGCAGCATAAGAGCAACTATATCGCTTTTTATTAAACTGTCTACAAAATAGGGTTCAGTTCAGCGAAACTAAGTAATTATTTTTTTATTTTTTAGTTCTAAAAATATAGGTGCTATATTTAGTAAAATGCAAACAACTGTTAGAATCCATAACGCCTTTTCCATAGTAGGTACAACATCTAATAAAGCCGACCAATCTTCACCTTTTACCCAATTGGATATAAGGCTATGTTCTGCACAGAGTGTCAATGCCGTAAATGATAACCCCATTGCCATAGCAAGTCTATAGTCTTTTCCTACTTTATACATATAAAGATTTATAAAAGTTGCTACTATATGTATCTGTCAACTGAAAACTGCACCAAAATATAATTAAAAACTACACCACCTGGGTCAAAAAAATTATTGTTGCTCAATCCACTGTTTCGTTTCCTTTAGCCTAAATGAATTGCCGTTCATATTGACTATGTAGGCCTTATGAGTTAGGCGGTCAATCATAGCTGCTGTCATCACTGGGTCTTGAAAAATCTCATCCCATCTATCAAATGATAAGTTAGTTGTGATAATAACCGACTTTCTACCAGCTCTTAGAGATAAATGTGTAAATAATAGCTCTGAACCCTCCTTATCAAAGGATATGTACCCTAATTCATCTGCCACAACCAAGTCATATTTTT
>NZ_JONT01000044.1 GCF_000711975.1 Desulfofalx alkaliphila DSM 12257
TCCCTTTGATAAATTATCATCACAGTTACTATTTAACGTCATATCAAACAGTTACGAGCAGCAAAGCGTTATTATAACATCAAATCTTGAGTTCGGCCGCTGGAATGATATCTTCCGGGATGACCGGCTAACAGCTGCTCTAATTGATAGATTAGTCCATCACGCCCACATATTAGGCTTTACCGGTCCCAGCTATCGCTATCGGGAGGCTATCTTGGCTAGGGGTAATGGGGAAATGATCGATAGTTAGCAGGCAGAATCATTAATTAACTAAATACGGATGCTATGCACATCTTAACTGCCAAACTATGAATTTTCTACTTGCCAAACACACTTTCACAAGTATCTAACACATTATCCAGCGAATCATTTTCAATATCAACAACAAATATTTGTTGGCTTATCCAGTTCTTAATACTTCTCTGCCCATCCTTAAAAACTGATGGTGAATAAGTTTTTCCATTTGGTACTATTATGCTACTGGCAAAAGCCTTTACAGACAATTCTTTGACATGATATCCAATTCGTGCTGCTATTTTTGAAACTTCTTCTTCTGTCGGCTTCTCAATTAACTTTTGAGTGTCTAAACATAATTTTAACATCATTTTCATGCCTCCTTTGTTATTAAACAAAGGGGCATGCTGTGTTTAAGTATTTTCGTATGTGTTTTAAACGTGCTTTATTAGGATTCTATTTTTATATTATATTAAGTCTTTTTAGTGATTTTATTGTTGCCCCTGATTTTATTTATTCATAAGGTTCAAATCCTTTAGTTTCATATCCATAAGGATTGCAGTATTTGATACGTCTTCTCATCTTTCTTGAGGGAATCATTTCTCCTGTATATGGATTAATAAATCCCATTTCTTCTCCCGTATAGGGATTTATTTCGATATAGTCATCTCTAAAATAGACATCCATACATGGCTCTTTACGGCCATTTTTTCTTGTCATTTAAGTCACCTCCCTTCTTATATTGGGGAGGGCTTTTTATAACCATTTGCCCTCCGACTTACATATTCCCTTCTCGCAAATCTCCACCATCTGCTATATTTGTTGATTTGCATATAGGAGATTCGCATATTTTTCAGAAAATCTTTTTTTAATTGTGTCATATCGAATATAAAATAGAAAAGTGTGGATAAACCACTTCTCTGCTTCATCTAACTTGGATATCTCAATTTCAAATAATTCCTTTGTTTTGTTAATAGCATTAGTCAATATTTTCCTTTCATCTCTTTTAAACTTCTCTAATGCTTCTTCTGATATCAGATTAGAATGTTTGTTTATAAAAAATTCTACTAGACTCATTAAGTCTAAAAAGTTTTCTGTTCTTATCATGGTTGATCCAACTTCTTGTATGTGTATTTCTGCAACATACTCAAAGTGAAAACCTTTTATAGTTGTCTCATCAATATAAATTGGCATTACAAAATTATTTGCATACGTTCTCTCAAGAATCGTTCCATCAAATGAATAACACATATTTCTTCTCTCCTTTCTTAAAAAACAAAAATACTAACAGGAAATAAAGCCAAAGATTAAATATCCTTTGACTAGGTTTGCTCTGTTAGTATGCTTTGATTTTTTGTATTCAGTTTTTTCTTATAAACAATTTTTAACCTAATTATCCTGCTTTAAATTCAAATAAAACTTTGCCAATAATCCTTATGCTTTTAGTATCAGTTAGAACAATAGGTGTATCATCTTCTTCCCTTGAAACTGCATTCATAATATCAGTTAAGACCATGGTTTTTTCCTGATAATTATATTTACCGACGTATATTGCATCACCCCTTTCAAAAAGTATTTTATCTTTATCTTTGTATTGTCCAAGATTAACAAGGTAGCAGTACTCCTTATCATCAGGTTTAAACCACACCACTTCACTATCTGGTTCTATTTCTTCCTTTAAAAGGCTAAAATCAAATCCCATATCCCTACCTGTTATTGGTCCGCTATTTAGTGCAGTATATAAAGGCAACTTCCTGAACTTACTTCTCACATATTCCCCAGTGGCTAGCCTAAGGTTCCTTATTTTTTTAAATCCGTAATAGGAATCCTCGGTATAGGGGGTTGCATAATCTGGATAGATAAAGTTCTCCCCTAATGCATCTTTTACGTTATTTAGTAGTTCGTCAGTTAAGTTATCTCCCAAATTCTCCTTATTGGTCTCAAGGAAGTTAATAAAAGCATTAACCTTTTCCTCTTTCATATCATTTACTTTTAGTAACTCTCCTAAGTATTCCTTAAGAGTATTGCAGGCAATTATATGTTTTAGATCCGCTTCATCAAGAATCCCTATCTGGAAGAGCAAAAAGGAATAGTTAATATCTAGTATTTTGGCTATGACTTTTAAGTCCTCGTAATCCGGAATAATGTTGTTTTTAAGCATCTTGCTGATATAAGATGGTGATTTATTTAGTGCATCTGCTAAATCAACTGCCTTTATATTTTTTTTGGCCATTTCCATTCTAATAAATTCACTTAAATTAAAACTCATTATCTATCACCTCCTTGAGTATATATTACAATATAATTTACCGATTGTCAACTATTATTATTATCATTTTGTAAATTATTTTACTTTTATTCATTTTTATTGTTGACATTTAATAAAACTTGCTTTATAATTAACTTATAGTAAAATTATTCTCTTTATTTTTGCATTATAATTGACTTTTAGTAAATTAAGTAGCGTAAGGGGGTGTCTACCGAAAATATAATTTAAAAGTAAAGGAGGTTGATAGATATCCAAGATAATGTTTTATAAAAGGTAAAAAAACAGGCCAAGAGAAATCCTCAAATTCCTCTTGGCCCATTAAAATCGTCCAATTACATTATATCAAACAATAACAATAAATCTACCTATTTTATTAGCAGAAAAATTACAAACTTAATTTTAATAATTCAAACGTTAGTATATCACGTGTTTTTTGAAATAAGCACAAAAATAAGAGATTTCTTTGGAAATGTTTAATAGGAGGTGTTATGACTATGATTAACTCTGATTTAAATGAAAAAGTAAAATGTTGTTTAACTGATTTCCATAATGGAAATGGACCTGAATATTTCCCTAGTCTGATGGAAGATTATGTATTGACATATCACAAGTTACTATATAGAACCATTACAAAACTTGATAATTATTTTGATTCAAACGAACTTTACTGCTTATTTGATATATTTAATGCAATCAAATATTCGCCAAAGATATCAGCAAATAGATTTCTACTTTTAGAAACAACTGATGTATTAGAAAATGAGCAATGGATGATTGAAAAATGGAAAGTTGACAATAAGGTTCTTATAGACAAAATCAATAAATTATCTGAGTTTCAGGCTTTCGCAATGATTATGATTATCTACAAATTTTGGAGAGATACAGATCGATACAAAGATGATTTATCCCTTTTGTTTAAGGATGATACTGAAAAAACTCTTATTTAAAAAATATTATGAAAGGAATGATTATTTATGGCAAACCTTACATTACCAACAAAATTATTGTATGAACAGATGAAAACTGGTCAGATGTTATCAATAAGAATTTATAGTCCGCAACTGAAGAAACATCAAACTGCTTTTGTAATAAAAGATTTTGCAAAAAATATAAAGTATATTCTAAATAACACTAACACTGCAAGCGCACGATGTTGCGTAAATGTTTCCGGAAATGCTGCTTCATTAATTTATTTAATAGGTTTTGGTGAGCATAACAACCCCCTCTA
The DNA here is from genome assembly GCF_000711975.1 of Desulfofalx alkaliphila DSM 12257. Lineage (NCBI taxonomy): Bacteria > Bacillati > Bacillota > Clostridia > Eubacteriales > Peptococcaceae > Desulfofalx > Desulfofalx alkaliphila. Next base: position 3,732 of record NZ_JONT01000044.1, read on the forward strand.
TAACTATTGGTTTAACTATCATTCAAAGTCAATAAACACACACGAATTAGAAGATCTTTCATATCAAGACACTGTAGATTATTTATTAGTTGATCACAAAAATAAATTGAGAGAGGTATTAAGAATTAAGAATATTTTAGTTGATGCTGCTCCAATATATGTTAATCTTGCAAAAGAGATGTATTGGACCCCTTCCGAATTCAAACAACTACAAAATAATATAATGAGAGACTTTAAAACTTATAGAGAAATCTGGAACTCCATCCCAGTGAATATGAGTGCATAATCTTTAATTTCAAGTATATTAACATCCTTCAACCCTGTTGTCCACCTAGGGTGGAGGATGTTTATTATTTTCACTTCTTCTTAAGAAATCATAAACAGTTGTATGGCTTGTCCCCATTAATTTTGCAACCGTTGACACGCTGTTATACTTTAATAGCCGTATTAATTCCTCTCTCCAATAATCCCCGAAATCCACAATCCGAGAATATCTATACTTGTCTTCTTTTTTCGTATCAGGTCCACGTCTCAAATATGAAAAACCACAATTTGGACAGGTAAAATATCCTATTGGACTCTTGGTTTTATAATTATTTTTTATTTCTACATTCTCAATGACCTGTTTCTTATATTGTTTGCAAACAGGATTTAGACAAGGATACGGCCCTTTCCCAAAAGGTAGGTACTCTACATTTTCATTAAATAACACTTCTGGTGATAGACCTAAAAATCTCATAAATAATATATGTTTTAATGGATCTTCGATAGTTGCTTTGTTCCATCCCATTTTTAAAAGCCAATTACTGTTATTAGTCTTCCTAATTGTATTATGAGTCATCTGAAGTATCTCACTGCCCCAAAAGGCTTCAAAATCAGCAATAAGTTTTTTCTGCCTTAGACTGCCATTCACTGTTGCATACTCCAATATCTTCAACTGATTTAAATACTGTTCCTTAATATTAGTATTAATAACAGGGTTATTTAATACCCAGCACATATCATCTGCAATAATCAGTAATTTTTCATAGGTTCTTTGCTCATACACAACCTCATTTTCAACAATGCAGTTTTTCTCCCTTGCTGCTACATATTTATATTTATTGTCCTCAAGTGATACACTGCTATTATAAATAGGTATTTTATGGTGAGGACAAATATAGATGCCTCTTATCTGATGAACCCTATGCCAATATAATTCGCCATATCTATCCATATCTTCTTTATTGCACTTTGGACAAAATCTAAGAAATTTATTTTCAGCCAGTGGGTTTATTATGCCTGTTATTTTGTTGTATATTTCAACATCCCCATGCAACATATACTGTCTTATTATTCTCCTGTTCTCAGGACTTAAAAAGACCGTATAATAGGGAAATAGGGTATGTTCGAATATTAGCCTATCTACATCAAAAGGACTGTTTAAGGGCATATTGTGGACCAAATTTGCCAATAATGTTGGGAATTCCAGGCTACAAACTATACGCTTTACATTAAACAGATCCCTCGCAGTTTCACTTCCATTGAAATTTGGACTTTTAACATGATATCTAGCAAAAACACTATATAATATTTCATCTGGGTACGGTGTAGGGAAAAAAGTCATCATATAACTTCAAATCCTTTAATTAACCCATGATTTTTCAATATATCATAAGCAGTTAGGCCTGCCTCCTTATTCTGCACCATAACTCTAATATCATTTTCTGCACTTGGAGGCATCTTCTTTGTTCTAACTTTCACTGGCTTTTCATTATTTTCTACTGTAGGTGGCTTGGAAGTGGTAGGTATTACAAACCTATTCCGATTAGGCAACTCATAATTTAAATCAATATTGCCAGTATATATGTCAGGATATTTTACTATTTCCATTACATTACCTGTCCTTAATGCATTTAACATTGGCTTTACCAGCCTTAAACTTTCGTCAGCCACTTGTTTAATTAATTCAGGTGTTATTGTCTCAATCCCGCTTGAAATTGCCTTTGTTTGAGCAAGAGCATAAAGTTTCACTGTTATATCAATTATTCCTTGGGATTGATCATATAGGGTATCTATTAATTCATCAGTCAGAGCATTAGGCCTTTTCGTCCATTGATAGCCCCATATTGCACTTACAAGTAGTTTGAAGTTAATATCATTATCTAACCTTTCAAATACCAAATCTCCTTGCCCTGAACCCCTCCTTGCCTGGCGGAACTTCCCTTGCAATACCCCCATAGCCTCAGGAGTTCCTATTAATAATACTGGTAAGCCAATAGTGTTGACCAGAGTAACAAAAAAATTCAGCATCCTGTCGGCTCCTCCAGACTTGGACTTGCTAAGGTTTTGTATCTCATCAATTACTAATAACCCTAATGAAATACTTTTAGCAATATTACTCATGGCAACGAGCATATTATCTACTGAAAGTTTACCGCTGCCAAATCGTGAATAATAGTCTGTCTCTAATACTGTCACTTGCCTCTTTATCCTCTTCCTAACCTGAAGAGTTTTTTCAAATTAACCCGGTTAGACAATGTTTCCTATACCCCGACATTTTGCTATAATTTTTGCAAAATGCTTCGGGGTGATTTTTGTGGTCGTTTATCATGACTTTAAAATCGATTTAGAAGAATATGCCCGTTTGGGAAAGGAAAACAATTTTCCTTCTTTTGATAGATGTCCCTGTTGTAAGGGCATGGTTCGCCTTTATCGTCATGGCTACTACTGGCGAAATGCGGTTGATGGTGAAAAAGCGGAGTACAGCATTCCCATCT
>NZ_JONT01000045.1 GCF_000711975.1 Desulfofalx alkaliphila DSM 12257
TCATCCTTCACAGCGAACAGGGTAGCCAATTTACTTCGAAGGAATTTGTTCGCTCATGCGAAGCCCTGTTCATCCAGCAAAGCATGAGCCGAACAGGCTGTCCCTATGACAATGCACCGATCGAGCGCTACTTTAACACCTTGAAACATGAGCTGATCTATCTTTTCGAGTATAGAACTGAACGTGAATTGGATGCTGCAGTAGCGGAATTTGCCTACGCTTGGTATAACCGAGTACGGCCTCACACGTTCAATGGTGGTCTAACACCGGCTGCTGCCAGAGTGGCTTGATACTATGTGCTGGTGTTACAATTTTGCTTGACCACGTCATGGCTTGATAATCAATAAGAAGAAAGTGTATCGCCTATGTAAGGAGTTAGATATTCTAGAACCCCAAAGACAAAAAACAATAAAATACCCTCGCAGAATTGCGATAAATAGAGAAGTAACAGATCCAAACCAGCTATGGGAAATGGATATAAAGTACGGCTATATAGCTGGGGAGAATCGCTTCTTTTATCTCTTAGGTGTCTTAGATATTTTTGATAGAACGCTTATAGATTATCACATAGGTCTTAACTGTGAAGGTAAACATGCTGCAAAGTTAATCCAAAGATGCCTTTGGAGAAGAAGCTTCTAGTCGAGGAAAATAAGCCAATTATTCGCACTGACAATGGTCCAATGTTATAGTAATATCTTTGAAGAGGCTTGTCATTCCTATGGCCTTGAACATGAGCGTATTCCGCCCAAGAACCCTAATAAAAATGCCAATATAAGTCTTTTCATGCCATATTTAGTAAGAGAACGTTTAACAAGGTATGAATTTAACAACTATCAAGAAGCGTATCAGGTTGTCGCTGAATTTATCCAGTTTTATAACAAAAGGCGCATTCATGGCAGCCTTAAAAACCTACCACCAGAGGTTTATAGCCAGCAAGTTGTTAATGGAAAAATATCAGGCATAGTAGTTAGAGCGTAAAGATATTACCTTTTCCTCCCAAAATCCTATAAAACCTTTGGACTGTAAATTGTCAAGAGCTGCGCAGCAGGGCGAAACCGTACTCTTTACAATTTATCAGGCCTATAGATTACAATCTAGGGAATGAGGAATAGAGATGAAATATAAAGTAATCCTAAGAAAGTATTAGCAATAAGGTAAAAGACTCCAAAGTTAGGGGGTCAAACCGCCATCATGGCGTCTCGAAGAAGTTGTGAGAGCAAGATTGACATCATGTAGATTAAGTGAATGAAATAGAAGTTGCATAAATGTAGATCAATATACACTCTAAGAGTAGAATATAGTAAGTAAATTGTTTAATAGTTGGGGTGAAAAATGCGCAATTTAAGAGCATATTATTCTTCTGAAATTGAGGAATTTTTGAATAAAACCGATGATGAAATCCTTGGTATTATTCATAAAAATGATGCTTCTACTAAGACAATGATTCAGCAAAGTAATACTTGGGAACAGGAAATTTGCATATTAAAAAATCAGTTAGCTGATTTTAAGAATGGACGAATAATATTTGAATATACAATCCCAAGAATGGGAAAACGTGTAGACGTTATCTTTTTATTTAAAAATATTGTGTTTATAATGGAGTTCAAATGCGGCGAAAATGAATATAAAACTTCCACTTATGATCAAGTCTATGACTATGCACTAGATTTACGAAATTTTCAAAAGGAAAGCCATAATAAGCTGCTTGTACCAATAATGATTTCCACAGAAGCACCGGCTGAAGAACTAAGAATAAAAGAGCACGATAGAATTATCGAACCCATAAAATGCAATTCTGATAACATTGCCTATGCCATAAATGTTGTTTCCAGCACATATATTGAACCAGACTTTGATTATTTATCTTGGGAAAAATCCGAATATTTGCCGACACCTACTATTGTGGAGGCTGCGCAAGCGTTATATCGTGGACATAATGTAGCAGACATTACACGCAGTGATGCCGGCGCCGAAAACCTTACTGTTACGACAGATGAAATAAATAGAATTATAGAATATAGCAAAGCTAATCAAAGAAAATCTATTTGTTTTGTAACTGGCGTACCTGGAGCAGGAAAAACCTTAGTCGGCCTTAATATTGCTATTCAGCGTTCTAATGCAAAAAAAGGTGAACATGCAGTTTTTCTATCTGGGAATTACCCCCTTGTCACAGTTCTACAAGAAGCCCTCGCACGCGACAAGGTAGTGCAAGCAAAAGCTTCAAATAACAAATTAACAAAAAAGGATGCATTACGTAGTACGTCGGCATTTATTCAGTTAATACATAAATACCGGGATTCTTTTGTTAGAAACAATAATATTCCTCCGGAGCGAGTTGCTATCTTTGATGAAGCACAAAGAGCTTGGACCAAAGAGCAAATATCAAATTTCATGCGCACTAAAAAAGGTATCACTAGTTTTGATTACAGCGAACCAGAATTTTTAATCAGCACAATGGATAGACACAAGGATTGGGCTGTGATTATCTGCCTTGTAGGTGGAGGACAAGAAATTAATACAGGTGAGGCAGGATTGCCGGAATGGTTTGATTCTATCAGACGAGCATTTCCTGATTGGGATGTTTATATAACACCACAGCTTAATGATGAAGAGTATAGGAGAAGCTATTCATGGGGAGATATGATTGCGGGACTAAATGTTACTGAAATCAAAAAGCTGCATCTTTCTACATCTGTTCGATCATTTCGCACACCTGATTTAGCCTCTTTTGTCAAAGCAGTTTTAGATGTAGACACACAAAATGCAAAAGATTTACTGGAAAGGTTTAAGAACAAATATCCTATTATTCTAACCCGAGATTTAGGGAAAGCAAAGGACTGGGTAAGAGCACAATGTAAAGGGACAATGCGTTATGGCCTTCTTGCCAGCAGCGGAGCATTACGGCTGAAGCCGGAGGGAATATTTGTGAAGAATGATATTTCTGTAGCAAATTGGTTTTTAAATGGGAAGGACGACGTTCGGTCAAGCTATTATCTAGAAGATGTTGTTACTGAGTTTGATATTCAAGGTTTAGAACTCGATTACTCTATTGTTGCATGGGATGCTGACTTCCGTTTTGAAAACAATGAATGGCATTATTATAATTTTTCAGGAAGTCGCTGGAATAATGTAAATTTAGAGAATAAGCGGATTTATCTAAAAAACTCATATCGGGTGCTACTAACAAGAGCGCGACAAGGAATGGTTATTTTTATTCCAAAAGGAAACGATTACGATAAAACTCGTTTAACTAAATATTACGAAGGTGTTTACAACTATTTAAAATCGGTCGGCGTTGTCGAAATATAGATTATGAGGAGCATTTTTCATAAGTATTGAGAACATAAAAAGTTTCGTGTAAACGGTAACACTAACCATTTACACGAAACTTTTTATGCTCTCAAAATTATATTATGAATTCCCTGAAGATATTAGGAAATCTTCATTATATTATTATGACGATGACTACATGGTACTTCATTTTGTATTTAGAAAGGTATGTAGAAAGAGCAACTGTCTGTGGAGTTTTGATAGCGGGATTTATTTTTAATGTTATATCAGATTCTTGTTGTATAATAATTTTACTAACAGGTTTCCAACAGTAAAAGATTCTTTACAAAAGCAACAGGATTTGCAGTTAGAAGAATATCAGAAACAGATGGAGCAAGATAATGGAAGCCGAAGTCAGCATGAATCTACTCAATATTTAAAGGAACATGTAAGGCATGTGGTCTTATAAAAGAGTGTGTGTCACAGAGAAGTAGCATTGACAATTTTTTCTGTGACACCTATTACAAGGAGGAGGACGATGAATAAGGAAAAGCAGACGGTGAAACGCAGAATCTTTATTTCTAATACCAGAATGGTACTTGTAACTTTAAGTCTATTTCTTTTCGTTAATATGTTTGTAGTAAATCTATATGAGTTCATATATAAAGACAGCATGATTGGTTCGTCTGAGTTAGCAGATAATACCGAACAAATAAGAAATATCCTGACAGATTGGAATCCATCCCCTAAAGAAGAGGCGATAAACAATCTTGCAACAAAACTGAATGGGTATGGATTTTCTACTTGCGTTGAAATAGATAGTGAAGTGGTTTACTCAAATACTGATTTTCCTGTGAGCGAGCTTATAAATGAAATTGGAGATTATTTGGAACCAGATGGAAAGGTGCATATTTTTGTACAAGACTATATGACTGTGCTAGCACAAAATCATGTGAATGAGAAAATGAAAGTGTTTGCAATTGCAGGAGAATATCGTGAATTCTGGTTTCAAAAGAATAGTTTGACTACCCTACTTATACTATTGCTGATTGATGGCATACTTTGCATAGGCGCCTTACTCATAATTAGTCAGATTTTTACTAAGAAACTTATAGAACATATAACAAAACCTTTAGATGCATTGTCAGAAGGGGTAAAAAGAATGAAAGAAGGAAATTTTTCTGAACCTGTTAAATACAAAGGAGATATTGAATTTGAATATGTCTGTGACGCATTTAATGAAATGCAGGAACATATAACGAAAGCTAATGCAGAAAAGGAGTCTTATGAAAAGGCGAGAGTTGAATTGGTGGCGGGAATTTCTCATGACTTAAGGACTCCATTAACGGCAATTAGAGGAACAATAAAAGGTCTCAAGGATGGGGTTGCTACAACACCTGAATCAAGAGAAAAATTTCTTGATATAGCTTATAAACGAACGATAGAAATGGATCGGCTTTTGGAAAGGTTATTTTATTTCTCAAAACTTGAAACAGGTAATATGCCACTGTTTTTTGAAAAGACAGAGTGGAGTGAGTATCTGGAAGCCTATGTGAAAAGATACAAATCATTGATAGAGAATGAATCTATAAAAATTAAAATAAAAGATGTAAGAAAAGGTTTGTTTTCAAATATTGACCGAGAACAAATGAAACGGATACTTGATAATATCCTGGAAAACAGTAAAAATTATGCAGAAACAGATAAGCTTGAAATTACTATTAATATTTTTAAAGAACATTCATATGTAGTACTTGAGATCTCTGATAATGGCTGTGGAGTTTCAGAGGATAAGATTCCCCGTATTTTTGAACAGTTTTTTAGAGGTGATGAGTCAAGGAATATAAAAGAGGGGAATGGTCTAGGCCTCTACATTGTAAAATATCTAGTGAATGCTATGGGAGGCTCAGTAGATGCAGAAAACAGCAACGGTCTTACTATTCGAATAAGACTACCAGTTTTGGATGAATGAGGTGGTTTAGATGACTAAAAAACATAGAATTCTAATTGTCGAAGACGATGATGATATCAGTATGATAGAACAGGCTTATCTGCAAGCCAGTGGATTTGAAACATTCATTGTAAGTGATGGAGACAAAGTACTTCCACTTCTGCAGGTGGAAAATTTTGACTTAATACTGCTGGATCTTATGCTTCCCGGGAAGAATGGTTATGAGATATGCAAAGAGATAAGAGAACAACTTAATATTCCAATTCTCATGGTAACGGCAAGGACGGAATCTGTTGATAAAATTCGTGGTCTGGGACTTGGTGCAGATGATTATATTACTAAACCTTTTGATCCCGCTGAGCTTGTAGCAAGAGTAAATGCAAATATAAGACAGTATAATCGATTAACAGAAGCCAATCAGAAAGAGTTGGATGAGAAGGACGATGAGATAGTAATAGGTAATATTCGAATTCTTCTGCATGGATGGAAGGTATATAAGGGTGAGCAAGAAATTCATTTTCCTAACCGAGAATTTGAATTATTAAAATTTATGGCTGAAAATCCTAATATTGTTTTCTCGAAGGAACAATTGTTTGAAAAAATATGGGGATATGATTATGTTGGGGATAGCGCGACGGTTATGGTGCATATTAATCGTATTCGTGAAAAAATTGAGGATGACAGTAAAAACCCAAAAATCATAGAGACAGTATGGGGTGCGGGATACCGGTTGAATAGATAAGATATAATTATATAGTTATCCGGTTATGTAATGGAAGATAGAGGTTCCTCTTGGAAAAGACAAGAAAGATAACAGTATAAGCCATGCCCACTTTGACGGACACCAGACCGTGATCGTATAATTAAATCACGAGAGGATGTCGATTGTGGGTAAAACAAGTAACAGATATGATGATGAATTTAAGGCTCATGCTGTTAGCCTGGTGGTAGATAAAGGCCGGCCAATAAGCGCAGTAGCCGCCGACCTTGGTGTCTCCCAGCCTGCTCTGAGAAGATGGGTAAAACTGAGTACTGAGCCAGAGGATTCGGTTGACAAGCGAATTGCCGAGCTTGAAGCTGAAAACAAAGCGCTCAAAAAAGATCTTTCGGACGCAAAGGATACCGTTGAAGTGCTAAAAA
>NZ_JONT01000046.1 GCF_000711975.1 Desulfofalx alkaliphila DSM 12257
CAGATTGAAAAACTGGATTTATTGATTCTGGACGAGCTGGGGTACATCCCACTCCATAAAGCCGGGGCGGAATTGCTTTTTCAAGTAATTTCATTATGCTACGAAGGCAAAAGTATAATTATCACAACCAATTTATCATTTTCTCAATGGAACCATGTTTTTGTAGACCAGATACTAACCGAAGCTGTAATTGACCGATTAATTCATCATTCACAGTTGCTGATATTTAACGGGGAGAGTTTTAGATACAAAGAATCATTACTGAAAAACTAGAATTTTGGGATGTTGGCAAGTAAATGCATTTTTAACTGCCATTACATACATTTCCTACTTGCCAAATACACAACAATAATTTTTTTGACCCAGGTGGTGTAGTTTTTAATTATATTTTGGTGCAGTTTTCAGTTGACAGATACAGCGGGGGAAAAAGTTGTTTGGTTATCTGGGAATGTTTGTGGCGGGGGCATCTTTTTTTGCACAAATAAAAGGCGCCAGATTGGTTTCCCAGTCTGACGCTCTGTATCTTTCGTGAACAAACTTTGTAATTGTAAACATACTTTTGTGCCATGTCGACATATAAGATAATTTTTTCATATTCATAGACATATCTTTATGTTTTTTATTATTCTATTATCATTATACTATATTATAAAAGTATTGATTCTCCATTTCTATCAGTTTTTAGATATTTATAATAATTATTGGAGCCAATCTGTGGTGAACTATTAGCATAACAATAAATGCACTGGTGACTACAAGTATCATACTGTCCAATATCTTTGCTTATTATACAACCACAAGATTCACGTTGACCTTTATCCTTTAACTTTCTTGATTTATCAAAACTGTTATTTGTACTTCTTTCTAAAATCTTCTTATCTTCTTCCTCAATTAAATCAAATAGGGTTATTTCTTTAAAGTTAGAATCAACATCACTATTATTATAACCTAAAAAGTTCATTAACTTTTTGTCCTGTGAAAATACTTTAATCATTAAATCATCATCAATGCACTTATTCTTTTTAATATTGTATCTACTTAAATCAATATCCTCTGAACAAGTTGCTATTTCTAGTCCCCAACTTCTATTAATTTCATTCAATCCTTCTGCTATTGCTTCCATTGTTTCTTGAATGAATTCTTTATAATTAATACCATTTTTATTTAGATTACTTTCTACTCTCCTATATGCTGAAATATCAACAAAACTGATTACAAGTTTATTTGTATAATCTGCAATTTGGTTTCCTACTTTATATATCTTATCCAATAAGACTTCAACAGTAATTTTATCTGTTAATATTAACGGATCAAATCTCCAAACTACTTTATCTTTTCCTATCTCTTCTGACAGATACTTAAAAGTGTCTATTCTTTTATCCAACCTTCTTACTTTCGGTTCAAGCCCTTCTCTTTCATAATCATTTAAAGTAAATAAAAAATAATAGTTAATACCTATATCATTAATCTCCTTAAGATGTGCAATTATAGGCTGAGCATCTTTTGTCCAAAATACAATTAAACGGGCCTTATCAAAAGAAATATACTGCGGTTTTCTATTAAAAGGATTTACCCACTTAACATATCCTTCCCTCAGTCTATTAATGAACCATTCGGAATAAAATGCAGGTATATCAGTAGACCTGCTTGCAGAAATAATCACTGGTGCAACCCCTTTTACTCTACCTTCTTTGGTATCAATATCTATTATTTCCCACTTATTTGAAGCCATTAAAAACACTCCTAATCTAAATTTTCCGGTCCTTTTATTTATCTTAAAGAAAATGCGTCATATGCGGTATCATTAATAACATTTAACTCCTTATAATGGTATGTACCATTGATACAATATCTCTCAGGAGCAATTTGATAACATTCTTGCTTATCTATTCGTTGCATTACTTTGTCCACAAAGTCTGTATGAGCCAAAACTTTATATGTGATTTTGGATATATCTTTATGATTCATTCTGTGGTTTATATTAAAAATCTTCTGATGAAAACACTCTAAATTATCCTGACATTCTTCATACCAGTGGTAGCAGCATATAGGAATTAGGCAGCCTAATTTTCCATTATTTTGTTTCATATAGTCGGTTATCTCTTTATTCATTATTTTCCCGATAAAGTTCCTTTCTCCAAATATATTATTTTTTTGATTTTCCATAATCTGATTAGTAACATCCTCTATTATAAGCATACCTTCTGGAGTCAGGTAATCATATGACTGCTTTATGAATGAATGATATAGTCCTCTATTGAGTTCATAATCCCTGTTGTAAAATTCACTAATAAATTTAAAGGTAAGAATTATATCAAACTGTTCATTAGAGTTCCTTAGAATTTTACTTATCTTTTCTTCAAAATCATACCTATCCTCAAATTTTTGTTCCATTACGCTAAGGTGGTTATTACTGTTTTGGTATAATTGTTCGTATATCTTTTTTTGATAACTGACTGCATTTACATTCCCGTCTATTGAAATAATATTAGTCATAATTGTTTCAAGTGGAAAAAAGTCTTTCATTGCTTCTATCAGCCCAAACAAATCTCCACCAGAACCAGAACCTATGTTTAAAATATTTATTTTCTTCTTTCCTATAAAATTTTTATAAATCTCTTCTTGATTAAATAAACGATAAAAAATATTATATGACTCAACAAAACTTCTTGGAAAGTAAGTGCCTAAGTACCGTTGACTTTGTTGTTCATTATTATCCAAATTGTGTAAAGCAGCAATTGGAACAGGATCATATTGCGCTTTTAATTCATCAAAGATGAATCTCTCTAAATACGGATTAATATTTAACATATATAACACTCCAAGTTATCATCTTTGTTGCAAAGATACTTTTCATTTTATACTAAAAACATCAACACAATTCATAAAAATCACTATCGACTTTTTGAATCATTTTAGGTATGTCTCTTAAACAATTAATAAAAACCCTTTTTTGCGCTCTTGTAACTGAAGTATAAATAACATTGTCCTTGTTAGAAAAGCCTATATTTTCAAATTCATTTAGCCCTAGAATAAATACATAATCAAATTGTAAGCCTTTTATTTGGTGGTAAGTTGTAACTGCAATTCTATCTGTAAACTCCCAATTGTTTCTCTTTGCAACATATGACCTAATCCCTTTCCTATTCAAGGAATTACTAATCATAGCCAGTTCATTATTCCTGTCTTTAGGATAGATAACTGCAACTGATGAATTTGACTCGGTTTTACGTATCTTCTTAATAGTAGTAATAGCCTTGTTTATTTCATCCTCAAAACTTCTGCATACAGTTACACAAGGCTTTTCCCCTCGATTTGCAACAAATGAAGATTTAGAGTTCTCACTATTTTCTCCCATCAATTGATTTGCAAATAAAATTGTTTCCAAAGTAGAACGGTGGCATACATTCAATTCATAAGAACGATCTATATGTAATCCAAATTCATTCCAAGACTCAACACCATTATCAAATATTTTTTGCGCAATATCTCCTACTATTGTCATAGAATTATTATGCAATTTATTTATTAATAGTAACTGAATAGGAGTAAAATCCTGTACTTCATCGACTATTATGTGATCAAATTTCCCAAAATACCTCTTTTGAAGTTGTCCTAAGATCAATAATGCAATCCACGCAAATATATACATATCAGATGCCTTTAAATAATTACAAAAATTATAATTATGATATACTCCATTATTCTTCAAATATTGTTGATAATCTTCAAAATGATAAAATTCATTCAATATATTTGCTAAATTAAATATTATCGTTGAATTTTGACTCTTCCAACTATAATTGTTAAAGTAATGAGAATTCATTATTCTTTCTAACTTTCTTTCTACTTGGTTTATTTTTTCCTCCTTATTAATAATCAATTTATTGTTTTTAATTTGGTTTTTAGCATAATGTCGTAAATTAACAAAATCTATTAAGGAAAAAATTTGGGACGTTTTTTCTAAATGTATATAAAACCTATCAAATTGATGTAAATCTATATCTTTCCTTAAATCAGACAAAATTTCCTTCTGTTTTTTATGAAGAAATGCTAGGATAATCTCTAAAACTTGCTTTCTTGATTTAACCTTTTTATGATAATAATCTTCAATATAGTCGATTCTTGTTATATTGGTTAATTCACGAACTTTCTGGTACATCCAATCATCGAAACTATTTACCTGCACTAATGGTATATCTAATCTTGTAACTAAGTTAGAGAGATATTTCTTTAATGCTACATTATAACAGAATACAGCAATATTACTTTGATTAAATTTACTAGAACACTCATTAATAAGGTATACTATTCTATGAAAAGCAATATTAGTTTTCCCACTTCCTGCAGGCCCTTTAACAAGGGTGATTCCTTGGTAAGGTGCTCTCATAATAGTATCTTGTTCTTCACGCATTTTATCTGCAATACTATCAAGAGTTGAAGATTTCACTACTTCATTTTCCTTTTTACTAATCACTTTATCTTTTAAACTTTCTTTTTTTACTTCTATATCATCAGAAATTTTTGGCCGCATATTAGTATATTTAACCACTTGTCCATCAAAAGAAAAAGCAAAATTATTGTCAATGTGTTCTAATTCAATCAGATTTTTATCGATAATTTTAACAATTTCTTTTTCTGCAATAATATAGTTTTGTCCATTGATATTATCGCCCTGACCTACATTTTTAAATCGTAATGCTGCAATTGGTGAAGTATATAAAACTATATTTTGAGAATGGTCTGACATAAAGTTGGAAATAAAATACGTTTGATTAGAGGTAGTTGTAATTTTGCTATAGTAAGGAGAATTAATAAATTTCTCATATGTAATATAATAATTATCTAATTTTACTCTTTTTTCTCTTAACTTATTTAAATCTTCCATAATATATATTTTGTCTTCTCTATCTGCGTATCTTAAATTTTCTTTTTCATTATATATCTTGCTGAGTATATCCTCCATTTGCTTTTTTAAATCGGAGTTTTCAAAATTATATGACAAAGTCTCAACAATATTTTTAAGAATCTCTATAGCCTTTCGCCAGTATGCCTCGTGTCTTTCCAAGCCTACTCCCCCTTTTGCTTTGAAAAGTATATTGCTTTTATCAATATTTGTTTTAATTACTCATATATATAGTATTATATAGTATTTATGCAATATTTTCCACAAAACGCAGTTTTTATAATTCGCTCAATTTACATAAATAAAATGCGACAGATTGGTTTCCCAGTCTAACGCTCTGTATCTTTGTGAATAAACTTTGCAATTTTGAGCATACTAATTTGTGTGTTTCCTATGAACGTATAAATCTATTTTATTAAAATAAGAATTCTTATATTTATTCAATTTCTTATGGTGGTCCTTGCGAAGCAATTAATTATTACTCTAAAACTTAGATCCATAAACGTACTATATATAATGTAGGGAAGTTTAAGAAAGGAAATCAAAAGTATTACATTTTCCCATCTACAATTAGATATTATACACTCTTTGGTAATATGATCCTAAAACAAAAGCATCGGATTATTCAAATCTGATGCTTTGTATCTTTAATCCTATTCATCTTAAAAACTTTATTTTGCATATTACCTCTATTTTTTCTCAGTAAATTCTTTAATGACTTCTTGAAACCTAAATATATCCAAGATATCATAGTTTTTCAGTGATATATTAATTCCATACTCTGGAGCACTTTTTTGCCCGGGTTTATCATAGTTTCTATCAACAAATACTTCATTAGGTTTTTCCCATACCCCTGATGGAATTATAAACATATCAGGACTCTTTCCATTTTCAAATAACAATAATGTAAGGTACAAATTTTTATTACTTATATCAAACTTGCTCTTTTGAACAATGACGTGGTCAAGCAAAATTGTAACACCAGCACATAGTATCAAGCCACTCTGGCAGCAGCCGGTGTTAGACCACCATTGAACGTGTGAGGCCGTACTCGGTTATACCAAGCGTAGGCAAATTCAACTACTGCAGCATCCAATTCACGTTCAGTTCTATACTCGAAAAGATAGATCAGCTCATGTTTCAAGGTGTTAAAGTAGCGCTCGATCGGTGCATTGTCATAGGGACAGCCTGTTCGGCTCATGCTTTGCTGGATGAACAGGGCTTCGCATGAGCGAACAAATTCCTTCGAAGTAAATTGGCTACCCTGATCGCTGTGAAGGATGAGACCT
>NZ_JONT01000047.1 GCF_000711975.1 Desulfofalx alkaliphila DSM 12257
ATCCTGGTATTTGTCTAGCTTTTGTGAGCGTCTACCACTTTGTTGCAATAACTCAGCATATCCTTCAGCATCCAACTCCCAGTACTTGCTAACAGTTTTTACATTAATGCCTAACTGTCTGGCCACTTGGGACTTATTAAATCCCTTGTTTCTAAGTTGATAAATCTGAGTATACATTTTCCACCTCACCATTCTATTCACTCCCCTTCAGTCTGATATAAATATACCAGTTGACTAAAGAAGAATGGTATTGTGAACTGGAAAAAATCATCCGTTTTTAATGGCCAAAATTCGTCCCTTTTAGTTTACCACTTACACCAATTTCTTAAAGAATATACTGAGTTTCTTTTTGGTTCTGTTAAAGAAGGTGCTTATTATCCTTTATTTGATAAGCTTTCGGGAGAGATTGTTGCTAATCTTTTAGAAAGCGAGGGAATTAATAGTTTATCTAACTTTGCTCTAAAGAGGGGGAACCAAGTCAAATTAGCACAGGATTTATTTGAGAGGCTACCACTATTTAACCACGCTACTATAAATGAGATTATAGACATTAGAAAAGAATTAGAGCGACCTTTAAGAAAATTTCGCGTTGCAATGGTGGAATTCACTAATGATATTAAAAACGCGTGGTGGGACAGAGAATTTACCTATGAGGCTGAAAAGGTATTTTATGAAAAAATTGAGCCTGCTATTATTGAAATTGAGGAAGAGGTTGAAAGAATATCTCTTATGAAGGAGTTAAACAAGAGTGTAAATATAACTAAGGCAGGGGTGGGAGCATTAGCAGGGTATATAGTTGATGGGGTTGCTACAACGTCGGGGCTAAATGCAACCCTAATTGGTGCTTTAATAGCGGGTGGGTCTTCTGCTATAGACGCAATATATAAAATACGTGAGCAAAAACAGGTGATTGAAAATAATAGGCTGTTCTTTTACTATGGTTTAAGAAGAGAATTATCATAAATGGTTAATTTCACAATAAGATTAAAGCCACGGCTAAACTAATAAGAGGATATATGCTCAATATAAGAGCATATATCCTTTTTTCTTCTGCAGTTTCATTTTTCAGCAAATCATTTTTTAAAATTAAATTTAGGTTTGTTTTTATAGGAGCTTCTGCTGGGGCTTATATAAATCTTTTTCTACCACGTTTTTTCTAAACAGGGGTATTAAGCTTGTAAATTTCTTGTCGAAGCTTACAAAAAAATTGTTGAAGGATTTATATATAACCTGAAGAAATGGTTTTTATAATATGTCAAGTAATATAAGGGGGGAAGTTGTGAGAATAAAATCTATAAAGATAAAAAATTTTAGGTCAATTAAAAAACAGCTTATAGAAAACTTTGGCAATGCACTTATTTTGGTTGGTAAAAACAACTGTGGAAAAAGCTCTATTATAAATGCAATAAGGTTATTTTGGGGTGACTACCAAGTTAAACCAGAAGACTTTCATAAAAACAGCGATAATATTGAAGTGCAGATCGTGTTTGACTGTACAAATAATTACTTAGATAACTTAATTTTTAATAGCAAAATAGGAATTAGTAAAGTACCGTCATCTGGAACTGAATTCAACACTATTAAGCCTGGTACTGCTTTTGAAGAAGTTAGCTTTACAACCTATAGAAATGATAGAGCTGTTATATTAGAAAATATATCTGTGTCGGAAGAAGTATTTATACAACAGAATATTAATTTTGTAGACTTATGGAAAAAGGCAATAACGAACAGGTTTTTAATTAGTAATGATATAGTGACAATTACTGTGAAGGTTAAAAAAAATGAACTGAAAGCTAACTATTTTGGCGTCAACGATAATGCTTTAAAGGATACTGTGGAATTAATTCCGCATTTAGCATTTATTGACGATGACAGAAATTTTTCAGAGGAAGAAGTGGGTAAATCAAAAACAATAACTAACGAACTATTTGGTAAACATATTTTAAAACAGAGTAGGGAAGGGGAACTAACATGCAACTCGTGCATAAGTGATGATTGCACAGACTGTATTATGAGTATAAGTGATAAGAATATTAGAGACCTAACAATAACTGATTTAGAAAAATTATTAAAAAATAAAATGGACGAAAAATGTAATGACATTTCCGCACAAATTAGTGAGTTTTTTCAAAGAAATTATAAAAGTGATTATAGTATATATATTGACCCTAAAAGTAATGTCGATAGTTCCTTTAGTATAAGTACAAAAATCTACGACCCAAGCCTTGAGAGGAAAATTGACCTTTCTAATGTAGGGGCAGGTGTAAGAAGTATATACATATTGTCTCTACTCGAGGCTTATCATAACATATGTAAAAATAGTAATATTTTATTTTTAATTGAGGAACCAGAGATTTATTTGCATCCTTCTTTACAAAAGAATATGGGCAAAATTCTATGTAATATATCACAGGATAACCAAGTTGTATTTTCTACCCATTCACCATTACTGCTGAAGGATTTTGAACTTAAAAGTGTTTTAAAGGTGTCCCTTAACCAACATTATGAAACGAATGTTCAAGTCACTGATTTGGAAGGGGTGCTATACGAATTAGGTTATTCAACGGAAGATGTTTTGCTAACGGAATTCGTTATTATATTAGAAGGGCCCGATGATAGGGAACGGCTAAGGTTAATCATCGAAAGATTTTATGACTTGGATATTGATAAAATATTCTTTCTTGATACTAAAAGTTGTACGAATATAGAAACTTATGCTACGTTAAGATTTTTAGGCAAAACAATTATGAAAGATAAGTTTTTAATAATTAGGGATTCTGACACGCAGGATAAGGAAGTTATTACGAGAAAGTTGTTAAATAATTTTAGGGAGAACTTGGGTACTGAACTTCCCGATTCAATTGAAGAAAAAATATTAGTTTTATCATACAGTGCGTTGGATAATTATTTTTTAAACCCAACTATATTAGAGTCTATAGGTGTAATAAATAGTGTAGATAGATTTTATAATATAATTGATGGCTATATGACAAGTAATAAAGAAAATATTATAAGATATTTAAATAATAGGAATACAGAGGAACGGGCAACATATTTGGAGGAGCTATTATATAGGGACTGCACTCCTCAAGAGAAAATTGAAGATATTAAAAAGTATATTAGGGGACATGATTTATTTGGTAGATTTAATAGGTTAAGGGCAAGAATCCCCCAATATATTAATCAGTCTTCAGAAGAGGATTTTAAAGAGATTATTGAATTTTTAGATACTGATGAATACTTTGCCTTTCATAAGAAAACAGCATACTAATAAAGAGTCTCTATAGGGGGTGCTTTACGGCCTTTAATTAAAGTAGTGTTGAGCGTATAAGGGAATTCTGCAGAGGATAGGGGTGGCATTTTTGCTACCCCTAAGTTATTTCTCCTATCCTTGGGGGAATTAAGCATAAACACATGCTCAAGGTCTAACCTTTTCCTTGTCTAACCCTGTTAATTATATGTAAATGGTCAAAAATTTACAAACTATATTATTCGTTTTAATAGGTTAATCACCTTAGTTTCAAATTTTATATTTTTATTGATGCTGAATAACACTAAAATAATGAGATTTCAGGCAATTTATTTGCAAGACTTTTTATCTTCCTTAACAATAAAGGTGTAGAATGCAAATAAAGCTCTTCAGAAACCACTCCTGTCAAAGATGTGGTTTTTCCATTTTAAAAGGCAACGGTAAGGGTTAAGGAAAAGAAAACAGGAGGAGAATAATTAATTTTATAAATTTAAAATTGGAAACTTTGCCTGAGTTTTAGAGGAGTTTTTGCACCCGTAGAGGGGGGAGGTTTTAGAAACAAAAGGAAGAATTAAGTAGAGAATACATAAGCAATGGTAAGATAGAGCAAAACTGTTCTTAATCCAACAGTGTCAACTGTAGAGATGGTCTACGTATTTGAAGAGCGATTCGTATGTTTTCAGAACATGCGGAAGCTGGTAACCACTATACACCGAGGGAAATTACCGCCTAATGGCTCATTTTATAGAGTCAATGAAGCTTTCACTGTACCTTGGAATCACGGAAATACTTTATGACACATGTGCAAGACGGTTGTTGAAAGAACCGTGACAAAAAGAAGCGTTACAACTGATGATTATCCTGAATTGAATAATGGATTTTCCCGAAATTGAATGGTTCTGGGGGGATTTTTACATTATTAATACTATTTGCATACTACTTGACCAGTCAATAAATAAACGTACTTATTATGAAATTATAAGCGAGTTTTTAGAACCATTTGAGCAATGGTTTAAACAACGATTCCAAACAAAGGGATGGGGAAGTGGTGAATAGTAATGGATGATTACTTTAAGCACTTACAAAAATGGCATAAGATGATGAATCAACTAAACCGAAATCAAGAAATGATTAGCAAAATGACGAGATTCAGTAAATTGGCAAACAAAGCGGCAAATATTGGTTTAGCAACAAACTATATGAAACATGTAGATACTATTGAAAAAGCAAATAGATTGATGAAAAATAATATTTTTGCCTACAGTATCTTAGATAGGGTTAATAAAGGTGTAGCTGATCATTTAATTAATAATTCAATGCACACAATGGCACTTATTCCACGCCATGATTTTTCTCAAATGACAAATGCAATATCTCTTTTGGCTAACCAAAGAATAGCTTTTTCAAATGCTTATCAGTTTGCTCCCTTTTTGAATCATATATCTTCTACCTTTGATAGTTCTTTTTTAGAAAATCTAAGTGAATATATTTATGATACAGATGGTGAGGACTTAGAAGAAATAGAAGAGCTACATGAAGAGGATGTTCAATTAGAAATCAAACGGCCACACTTTTTCGACCTGGCAATAAAAATTAATATTATTATCAATCTAACAGAATCAGAGATTGAGGTTGGAAATGCAGAAGAAGTACGCAATTGGAAAAAGGTGATACTTCCAATCTTAACAGTTCTTTGTCAGCTTTTTATTGCTTGGGCAGTGAGCGACACCCCTCTACATGAAACGAATATATATAAGAGTATTGAAAGCATTATCCACTACATTGAAACAATAGACATAGATTTTGATAACGAGGAATGACCTAATTCATATAAAGGATATGACAATATAGAGGACATGCAGGATTTTAGGGTAAGAAGGGCTAATTGGGTAATTAAGGAATTAATAACAGAATGTAAAGACGTGCAAGAGTGGCAGATTGTAAAAAAGTAAGGGTTATATATTAAAGCAGTAAAACATCTTCAGAAGTTGCAGAAAATAAGTCAATGAACATTGAAGTTGGGAAAACACTTAAAAGGGGGAATGATAGGGTAATTCGAAATGAGGAAGGTGTATTACCAATAGGTGTTATTGTAAAATGATGTATAAACGGAGGGCTGCGATGTGACCTCATATAAATCCATAATGTATGAACAACTTAATGAATTATTTGATTTAATTGATAAAGAATTAAAAAATAGCAACATACTGCCAGATGCAATCAAAAAGTTGATTTGGGTGGAAATTAGTAAACTTAAATCATTTACAATTGATGCAAGGCCTGCAAGAATAGCAGTTATTGGTAGGCGAGGATCTGGGAAGTCCAGTTTGATTAATGCAATGTTTGGGAAACCAGAAGCTGAGGTAGGTGTGAACTTGCAAATTAAACCAGCACCTCATTTTCACAATATATCAGCACATTTTCCGGTCCAATGTGCAACAATTGCAAATTAAATTAGATTTTGTTCCAAGGATTTTTCACATTTGCACGATGTTTTAGCAGCTGAAACAATTAGGAAAAAGAGCCAAAATAAATAGAAAAACCGGTTGGCAATCACCAACCAGTAGTTAGATACCGGCCTCTTCAGCCGCCAAATGAACCACACTGTCATCAATAAGCTCTTTTTGGACCTGGTAACCGGCCAATAGACAGTGAGTAGCCAGCTTGTTAATCAGCCTTGGCCATCCACCGGAAAGAG
>NZ_JONT01000048.1 GCF_000711975.1 Desulfofalx alkaliphila DSM 12257
GTACATTCCCTTTGATAAATTATCATCACAGTTACTATTTAACGTCATATCAAACAGTTACGAGCAGCAAAGCGTTATTATAACATCAAATCTTGAGTTCGGCCGCTGGAATGATATCTTCCGGGATGACCGGCTAACAGCTGCTCTAATTGATAGATTAGTCCATCACGCCCACATATTAGGCTTTACCGGTCCCAGCTATCGCTATCGGGAGGCTATCTTGGCTAGGGGTAATGGGGAAATGATCGATAGTTAGCAGGCAGAATCATTAATTAACTAAATACGGATGCTATGCACATCTTAACTGCCAAACTATGAATTTTCTACTTGCCAAACACAGCCAGTGTAAAAATTATTAAAGATTTGCACCCTAACATATTATATAGTTGTATGGCAGCACTTACTATAAGGCAGATTGAAATAATAAACGTTATTATTAAAATCTTGAACTAATATCACCTCCTGTATTCATATATGTTCTTATTGATGTCGGTATTTTTACAATATGCAAAGTTGTTTTATCTTACATGCCTAATATGTCATAATCCTACTATCCTCTTTTTATTCAATCACTAAAATCTTCTCCAGTGTATAAATTAAACCATAGAATTCTCCAATATTTTAAATGGCTTGGTATAGTTTGTCCATTGGGGAATATTAGTATTTTATCCTTTTCTAAAAACCATTTTTCTATTATTCTCATCCCTTTTTTTGCTCCATTATATCATGATCCCGGTTGCTCCTTCCGCTCCTAAATAGAAAAAACCGGCCTGTTAATGGCCAGTTTTTAAATGCTGTCAAATATTTGGAAGACCTCATCAGGTATTTGGCTTTCTTCTGCAAAATCGCAATGCTTATCTGCTGTAAGTTTCATCTCTTTGATAACTTCTCTAAATGCTCTTTTAATCCTTATTAGTTCCCTCTCCTCTTGGGTGACACCTTCATAGGCTAATACGGCTTTGATAATATAGGCTGTTTTCTGTCTTTTTGATCTGATAATATTGTAAGCAATCCGATCATTTTTTCTTTGTAGATTGAAAGATAGGTTCAATCTTTTAATTTCATCCAAGAACATCACCTGTCCCTACTAATCGCCTGCTTTGCTAGAAGTTCAAAGCCTTTTACATTTGCAAAACTATCTAAAACTTCTACATATCCTATTTTAGGACTATTTTCAATGTGTTTTTGCAAAAGCAATGAACCCCCACCAACAAATATTGTCGGATTTATTTTCATCTCAAAGCCGTACTCTTTCAATCTATCCAACAATTCTTCAACGTATATTTGTGTTTTGTCTTCAATTAATGCCTTAATATTTTCATTTTGAAAAAATGAGATGTTTTCTCCTAGAATTGTATCCTCAATCTGCTCCTCATGAATTTCTATCCCTAAAGACAGGATTTCCTGTTTTATTGAATTTAATAGAGTTACAATTCCAGTAGTTAAACTTATGCAAGATTTAATGTTTAAAAGCCCTTTTTCAACAGTGAAAACATCAATGGTATATCCACCGATATCTACAACATTAAGTCTTGATACATCCTTATAGTGAGTGAAATGAGGCATTATCGCTGCATAGCCCTGGGGATAAACATATGCATCTTTAATTGACACTCCATATTGCTTCCCTCCAAAGGTAAATGATACATCATCTCTTATAAAATACTCTCTGAATTTATCCTTTTGCTTCCCATAATACATAATAGGCAAGCCACATGCTAAAATGATCTCTCCCTTTTTAACCCCTTGATACTTCTTCTCTAATACTTCTGCAATGGCAGGCAATGATAGAATAAAGAAGTTGTCGTTTACAGTCTTATCAACCATTACAGGAAACCTTTCACCTGAGATAGAGTAATACTTGCCTTCAAATACCAATAGTCTTTCTTTTGTAATAGGCATGGTGTTTGAAACAGTGAAGCCCGAATTATACTGATTAACAATGCTTTTTATTGCCTTGTTTCCGTGGTCTATTCCTATAATATAACCCATAGATTTTCCCTCCTATTTTTGATAAATGGTTCCCCACAAGAACTATCAATAATATTTAGTTCCTGTGGGGTTCTTAATAATGAGATGTCACCTCCTTAAGTAATTACAATGTATTTGCATCCTCCTTTCTTCGAAAAATAAAAGGAAAAATGGATTACAGGCTTAGAACACCTGCAGCATTTTTCCCTAACTATCTAGAGTAAACAAAATTTGTCATGCTATATTTGAACAAATGATGTTGGATTCCTTGTTTTTGCATTAATTTTTATCTGGTTTCACTTTCCCAAAAAAGTAAAAACCCCTGCGTTGTTTTCCGGTTTATCTGCCAAAGGCATCACTACAAAAACAATCTGCAGGGGTTCAGTATCTATATTAACTTCGAAGGAGAGTGTTGCTCATATTATAGCATGCATGAGCGATAAATGGAGCCCTATATATTTACATATAATGGTTGATATCCTCCATTGTCTGTGCTAGGATGATGTACACTAAAAAATAAAGGAGGTATGTTTTTGGCATTTCCAGTGAATTTAGAGAATTTGCAAAATGCTATACTCATTAGCAACCTAACTGAAAAGGATTATGATTCACATGATTTCTTCATCCTAAAAACTTGCATTACCTTATTATCATCTATGCAGGATTTGATAGATCAGATAGAAATGGGTGAAGGCTTCTCTGTTCATTGTGAAAAAGAGTGGTCACAATTTATCAAGTATTATAACAAGACTTATAAAAGGGCGAAAAAAATCTTCCATCGGTATTTGAAACGATTAAAAATCGATTATTGGGAACAAGAAGAACTGGTTCGCAATATATTATGGGTTACAAAACTTATTGATTCTGGTTTTTATGAAACTGATGAAGAAGACGTATATTTTCATGCCGTTATTCTAAGTGGTAAATTCTTCACTTCAGTTTTTTACTATAATTATCTCATTAATGAGGCTTGTGACAGAAAGATCAACTCACCTGAAAGCCTTTTTAACACTAGAAAAAATCTATCTTCCATCAAAAACGAAAGGCTATGGATTGAAGAAACCTACAATCAGTTGAAAGACAAGGAAATTGATGAAGTTCCTGAAGAAACAAAAGAAATGTTGTTTGCTCTTTGGGATCGAACTTTCGATTTTTTACAAGAACTAATAAAATGTTTTAGTAAAACTGAAGCCTTGAATAATTAATATAGTCCCCTGATACCTTGGGGACTATATTAATTCCAAATAGTTAAACTATATCCTGATAAATTTTTTTACCTCTCTTTGTGTTAGTGAAATGAACTCTGCTCCAGGGACGGGATAATTACTTAAGACCAGAACTTTACAAGGTTCCGTTATAGCCCTAGCCCTTCCTACAGTTTGAACAAGTTCAGACTCTATCATATAAAATTGGATTTCCCGTAATAAATCATTGCTGCTGTAAGTATTGAAGTAAAAGTTGTAGTTTCCCCTTGAAACAGGCTGATACATTACCTTGCTTTCATTTAGCCTTACATCAAGGCCTAAAACACTTGCAAATAGCAGATAACAATAGGGGTTAATATGGGGAGTCCCTATTACAGTGATATTTTGACCTTTTAGATTATCACGCCCCGCACTATTCCAAAATGACACACTTGGTTCACTTATATCATTAAAAAAGCCGCTGTAAGTGATAACCTTACTATCAGGGTTATATCTATTTATTAAAGCATTTGCAATATCCATCATTTCTTTTTTATTTCTATGAATGGATAACTTACTAAAGGCTCTTACAGGAACTTGCCAAATCTCTCCTTTGTGTTCAACATCACCAACATCATAAAATTTCATATTTTGACCGAAAACCATTTTATAAATCTTTTCATTGGCAGTTGCACTGAAAATAATTACCTTTTTATCAGGTAAGTCTCTTTTGTTTATAAAAACTATCTGCTCATTACCATTTCGCCCAGTCACTTTGACAAAATGACTTGAATTTAAAAATCCTAGCACATTTGTCGTTATTAGGTCATTTTTTACTACTAATTTTTCAATCTCCTTTGCACAAAGCATAAAATAATTCGGTGTTTTTAGTACCACTCCTTCAGGCGTTTTGGTAATTAACTCAAACATAAAATCGGTTAACTTTTTTAAAGGCGAAAATTCCGGATCTAAATACACCAGTTGGCTAAGTATAGCCATGTCTTGTATTGACATAGATGAAATTGGAAACATTCCATTTAGAACAATATCTTCATCTATTATTAGAGTATCATTAAAGTCCTTTTCAAAAAATATTCTTTGGTGAGTAGTTAAGATAGTTTGGTTCTCAGATTTTTTTACTCGCCTCAAGTCCTTAATATATTGTGCTATGACTTCATTTTCCTTTGCTAATTGTCTTAAATACATATTTGCTCCTTTAAAAGAGCCTGTATCATAGAGCCTATCTAACTTATTGCGTTTTTCAGGTTCAATATCAGGAAGTTGTGGCACAGCATAATGGTCTACTCCTGCTTTTGCCAATCTCTCGCTTACCTCGTCCTTTAATTTATGTGTAGGCACTGCTATCGTCAATTTATTATCTATACTAGCATTTATGTATTCTTCGGTTTTCCCTAACCCTGCCGGTGCCTTTATAACAAAAATCCCCTTTTGTGGAGAGGCAATTATTTCATTAACAATATTGGATAATTCCTTTCTTGCCTCTTTTATACTTTTAGTTTTTCTTTTACCAACTACTTGAATTCTCCCTTTGAATAATTTTCCTTGTTCTATCATATTAATTCCATGTTTGCAGTCATTAATGAAAGGACAATAACTTTCGCACCTAGAAGGAGCATATTTACCTTTGAGAATTTGATTCTTCATAACCCACCAACTATAGTTTTTCACCTTATATTCTTCACGGCTGTTTAGAATCTTATCTACTTTCGTTACTCCACCTTTTATTTTCAAAAGGTTGGACATGAGACCAAACATTTCATTGTGGTACAACCAATACTTACCATCTATTGCTTCCCGGTATAATCGACAATTTTTATATAGATTTTCAAAGGGGTAAGCCGTTATAAGATATGTCTTAGTATTTTCCTTCTTAATATCAAAGCGGGGGGCAAAGTCATTTTCCTTTTCAAAAAAATACTCCTGCGTGTTATTGTAACAAAAATAGATTACATACCCCATATGACTAAAAAGTGTACTATTATATATATTATTAATTAAGGACTTACACTTTTTAGTCATTGATACATAAACATTGCTACTATTAACTTCAGGCATATCTTTTTCATCATGAAACGTAAAAAACTTTGGATAACCATTCTCCATGTCAATTCCAACATCTCTGCAAAAATTATACATGTTTCTCGATGCATTAGTACTATTTCTAATTACTGAGCATGCAGCAAATATAAGATTCGGTATTGATTCTACATATGAAAAGTTTTCATAAATAACTTCTCTGCCACCGTATATTATTCTCGAAGGATCTCTTGTTTCTGTTTTGGACTGTGGGAAAACTTCCAACAGGGATCTAATTACCAGATTGCGAACCCTGATATCCTGAATCACCTCATCCATAACGAAAACCATTTTAAACCCACTATCTGAATTAAAGGGCGTGTATATAAATGAAGGGAATAGATTTACCCTTTCACTGTTTTTGGTAATATAAAAGTACCGAGAATGGCAGCGTAAAATTCCATAGTAGCAAAAAAGAAGGAGTCACCGCATAGCATCCCTAAAATAAGCCTCTAAGCGACAAAGTAAGGAGGCGGATTAAAGGAGTGCTAACAGTGACTCAGATAGAGTATATCAAACATTTGCGGGAAAATGAAGGTGCATCAATTAGTGAAATAGCAACTAGGGTAAAATGTTGTTGGAAGACAGCAAAAAAGTATGCTGATGGTGAGATAAATTTACAAACAAGAGGAAAACGCAGGCGTAAACAACGGGTTATGG
>NZ_JONT01000049.1 GCF_000711975.1 Desulfofalx alkaliphila DSM 12257
GAAAGGGGGAGAAAGGAGTTTCAGAAGAACTTTCCCAACGGTAGAATGCGGGTTTGCGGGGTATGTTTCGGAAGAACTTTATTTTGTGGGAACATAGTAGGGCAGGGAAAAGGGTTAAGGGATAAGGTTCAAGGTGGTTTGATTACTTTTTTTGTTAAAATTTAAATGTCCTGGGGTACAAATTTTAGGGTATAGATGTAAGCAATTAGCAAACAAACGAAATAGAGTTGTTAGAATTGCAATAAAAACGGTGGCGGAAAAATTGAACTAAATACAAAACCCCATCCATTTTAAATAAAAATAAATTAAGAAATAAAAGGAGTCAGTCAAAAGAATGTAAGGAGCAATAATATGATTTACAGTACAGAAGACGGGAAGTTTATACTGTGGATTGTAAAACCTCCAAACATGGAACCGAAGAAGATAGTTTACGCTTTTATGTATAATTTTTGAATTTAGAATCGCCAATAGTACCCCCATATTAAAAAACAGTCTTAAATTTTAAGACTGTTTTTTATTTAAACCGTAGCGCACTACTCCTTTCTCTGAGCAAACATATTGTGTGGGTAGTTCACAGACATAGCTTAACAACTTTGTAAGCTTATTAAGAGGCTTATAAGAGAGTTAAAACAAGGGTATCTGTAAGGGAAACATTACTAACAGGGGTTGAAGGCGGGAAATGTACGCTTACACGTTTCCTACATGAAATTATGTCGAAATTTTAGGGAAAAGGGGCTTAGGATTTAATTAGTTATTTTTCCAAATTAAAGGATTTTGCAACATAAATACTGAAGTATTCACACAATTCATTAAGAAAGGAAATTTATCGTTGGAAAGGTATAGTGCTAATTATTCCAATACCAATAGTAATTTTGTAATACAAAATCTAAATAGTATAAAAAATAAAAATAATAAGTATTTCCCCCTTTTTTGTATTGTAAAGAATATTCTTCAAAGAGGGTGTCCTACTGTGATGTCTCAATATTTACAAGACATTTTAGGGGCAATTCATATAGATAAGGAATTTAATAAACGGGTTAGACTAATACATGACAAGCCACCAAAATGGATTTCTACAATTAAAGGCGATGAGCAAGAGAATGATTATCCCGCAAAAGAATTTTTTGAAAAATACCTACCAATACACTTAGGTGAATTTGCTTTTGTACAGAATCTTATAATACCTGAGGTAGAAATAAACGAAATATGCCAGGTTTTTAATAAACGATTTATGAACCAACAAGTAGATTTTTATTTGCCGCAAGCAAAACTTGTTATAGAAATAGATGGTCAGTTTCATAAGCTTGACGATACAACAAGGATTAGAGATCGAGAGAGGGATTCTTATTTATTAAAACATGGCATAAAGACAATAAGAATAGATACATTTGAACTTTATAATAAGAGACCAGCATACTATAAAAAGGTTGAGAAAATCTTAAAAAGGATAAAAGAATATAGTTCTGTATTTGAGGAATACAGACAGTCCCTGGGATTACTTAAAAGCGATAGCTTAGACAAGTACACTGAAAAAGTATTATTATCTACTGCCATTATAAGATTCCAACTAACCCTATTGTCATTACTTGAAAAAGGAAGGATTAGTCTCGAAGATAGAGAATGGAAATTCAACATATTGGCTCATGATATTGATGGCTTTGCCTCACATGCAATTGAAGACTTAATGCTTTGGTTAGAGAACCTTTGTAAGCTTACAGCTTTAAAATTAATGAAGCCTCAATATAAAATAAATTATATTAAGGCGGCACAACAATTTGATTTTTCCAAAGGCTATATAAATATAGATTTTAGTTTATTAAAGAGATGGACAGATGAAAACAAGTTAAGCCCTAACGTCATTTATGTTAGAACTGATTACTTTGATGATTTTGAATATTTTAGGGTAAGCACCTCTGACCCTGTTAAATATAGCATTATTGATGATGGTGAAAATAGCAATAAAGAGGCATTAGAATTTTTTTTAAAGAACATATATGGCTTTGATAGTTTTAACGATGGTCAGTTTCAGATAATTTCCCACGCATTAGCCTTGCAGGACACCATTGGTCTTTTACCTACTGGCGGAGGGAAGTCTTTATGCTATCAACTCATGGCTTTATTACAACCCTGCGTAAGTTTTGTGGTTTGCCCCATTAAATCTCTTATGTATGATCAAAAAGATAATCTGGACAAAGCTTTTATAACAAATACTAACTATATAAGTAGTGATCAAACACCTGCGGAAAAAGAAAAGGTAAGACAATTCTTTTCCGAGGGAAGATATCAATTTATATGGATATCACCAGAGCGGTTTCAGGATAAAAAATTCAGAAAAGAATTAGATGCCTTAAATAAAAATTTGACAATTGCCTATGCTGTAATAGATGAAGTTCATTGTTTATCAGAGTGGGGACATGATTTTAGGACTTCATATTTAAATCTTATTAGGACAATAAGAAGGTATTGCCCTTCATCTGTTTTCGTGGGTTTAACTGCAACTGCGTCTAATTTTGTATTAGAGGATATAAAGGTGGAGTTTGAAGTCGAAACAGCAAATATTAAAACCTTAACCTCTTTCGGTAGACCAGAACTTGAGTTTCATGTAATTAAAGATGAGAGCGATAAAAGGAAAGCCCTTATTGACTTATTAGAGGAATTAAAAATTGGACAACCTGATATTTTTATCCCAAAAGACGATTATACAAAGTCTGGTATTATATTTACTTTAACTGTTAATGGGCCATCTGGATGTTATGATATTGCAAATGACTTAAAAAGGGAATTAAAGGTGGATGTAAGGTGGTATTCTGGAAAGATACCTAAAATCAAGCAAAAATTTATTATGAATAATAGTGATTTTAATATTTATAAACAGGTGGTGCAAAAAGATTTTAAAGAGAATAAAATCCCATTGTTAGTAGCTACTAAGGCATTTGGCATGGGGATAGATAAGAAAAATGTAAGATATACTGTTCATTTTGGCATTCCACGTTCAATAGAATCTTTATATCAAGAAGCGGGTAGGGCTGGAAGGGATAAAAAAAGAGCTAACTGCTATATAATTTTCAGCCCAGCAAAAATTAATGCGAATAAACTTAATAAACTTTTTGATGTCAACACTTCTTTTGAAGAAATAAAAGAGATCCAGAAGGACGTTCGCTATGAAGGAAAGGATGTTATGGTAAACTTCTTCCTTTGGTTACAGAACACAAAGGGTGAGGAATTTGAGCTGGGTATTATGGAAAAAATTTTTAGATGCGCTGAACCGAAAAGGATTAAAAAGATATACTGCCGAAGATTGGGGCATCCCATGGCTGATGTTCAAAAAGGTATTTATAGATTAAGGACTGTTGGTGTCGTTGAAGATTGGACTATAGAAGATTGGAATACTGAGGTAATTGAGGTTGAATTTGCTGACTTCAATGAAGAGACAACATTAAATGCGTTATTAAAATATATTAATAAATATGATAAAGAGTTTAGCTTATCTGCTCATTCAATAAAAAACCCCAGATATAGTGAGTATATTAAAATATTTAGGGATAATAAAAAGCGTTTATCCGAACGTATCTTTACAATTTTACTTAAATGGAGCTATGAAAATATAATCTACAACAGAAGACAATCATTAAAAAACATATATGATTTGTGTAATAATTTTAAGAATGCACATGAATTTAAGGAAAGGATTGAGAGTTTCTTTAAATTTAATGAGAACACTTTCATACTGGATCATATAGCGAATAGTCCTGCCGATTATGAAAAATGGTTTGACGTTTTCTATACTGAATCAGAGGAGTACAAAGAGTTTGTAGGAATTGAAAAAGTTAAGGAATTATATGACACCATGACAAGGTTTCTTGAAAGCTATAGATATAATACTGGACTTAATTATCTAAGTGGGATAGTTGCTCTTTTTCTTAATGATTTTGATAAAAGAGACAATAGAGAACGTTTTATTTCATCCCTTGACCAGATAGTTAGTTATTCTGATGCTACAAGACAAAACATTCTAAATAACACTCTAAGCCTATGCACTAATCTTGATGACAAAAACAAGGAATATTTAAGCGAAATTTTGTGTGGTTATTATCCAGATAAGGGATTAGAGATTTATGAAGCACTGGGGGATATGCATAGCTTGTATGTAAACTTGAGCAATGAAATTGAAAGAATAAAACATATAAGGGCAGGGTTAATATGGCGCATATAAGAAAACTAAATAATATTATAAACGAATTTGAAAAAGAGACAAAAAATATTCATTCCATTTCAGGCTTAGTTAATAAAATTAAAGAACTACAACAAAAAATTGAAGAAAATGAAAAGAACCAAATGTACTACTTAAAAAACTTGAACGAGGCAAAACAAGAACTACAAGTTTTGATTTCCCGAAATAACAAATTGGAAGCGGAAATGCTTAATGCAATTAAAAGAGTACATGATTTTAATGTAAGCATATCAAATGAAATCACTACTAAGCTTCAAAATGCTGAGGCTGAGTTTCTAAATCAATTACAAGGTATAAGAAATGAAAACAAAAAGGCATACCTTAACTTCGAGGAAATATTAACATTAGTTTCAGATAAAAACAAAATGGATTTAGAGATAAAAACTCAAGAGCAAAATACAAGATAAGCCATGCCCACTTTGACGGACACCAGACCGTGATCGTATAATTAAATCACGAGAGGATGTCGATTGTGGGTAAAACAAGTAACAGATATGATGATGAATTTAAGGCTCATGCTGTTAGCCTGGTGGTAGATAAAGGCCGGCCAATAAGCGCAGTAGCCGCCGACCTTGGTGTCTCCCAGCCTGCTCTGAGAAGATGGGTAAAACTGAGTACTGAGCCAGAGGATTCGGTTGACAAGCGAATTGCCGAGCTTGAAGCTGAAAACAAAGCGCTCAAAAAAGATCTTTCGGACGCAAAGGATACCGTTGAAGTGCTAAAAA
>NZ_JONT01000050.1 GCF_000711975.1 Desulfofalx alkaliphila DSM 12257
ATAACCCGTTGTTTACGCCTGCGTTTTCCTCTTGTTTGTAAATTTATCTCACCATCAGCATACTTTTTTGCTGTCTTCCAACAACATTTTACCCTAGTTGCTATTTCACTAATTGATGCACCTTCATTTTCCCGCAAATGTTTGATATACTCTATCTGAGTCACTGTTAGCACTCCTTTAATCCGCCTCCTTACTTTGTCGCTTAGAGGCTTATTTTAGGGATGCTATGCGGTGACTCCTTCTTTTTTGCTACTATGGAATTTTACGCTGCCATTCTCGGTACTTTTATATTACCAAAAACATGGATATGAGGTGATTTTTCCCTCTGGTGGTAAATTAGAAAACTTCGAGTTTCCTGACACTGTAATTAATGCGAGGTTGCCAAAGCCATCAAGGTCATCTGCTTCCCAGCTTTCACCTTCAACGGGATTTTGGGGTTGAAAGTGTTCAATGGAACTTCTAAATTGGAACTGCCACTCATCATATAATGGAGGAATAATTTCCTTGCCCAAATAAGAATAACCATTCTTATATAAAAGATAATCAAGGTAAGTAAATACGATTCTTTCAAAACCAAATCCACTAGAATTCTCAAACTTTGATTCGAAAACTTTTGTTTTGCAGTAATCTTCAAGTATTTCAATAATGTCACATGATTCATTTTCTAATAAGCTTGTTAATATTAATGAAATCCAATGCATAGTTTTAGGTGATGTGTAGGTTATACGCAAGCAGGATTGCAGAGTTCTTAGTTGTTTATTATTCTGACTATTGTCCTCACCAAATGTTCCTACATATTTGGGTTTATCACCTTTCCCATCATTATACCTTTCTAAACGTTGTAACGACCATTTCCCAGTTTCTTTATAATCTCTAGCATATTCACGTTTCAATATATATTTATCAAACAGTACACGGCATTTTAACATATGAAATAAAAAGTTCTTTGCTTTATCAGCGTCCCCCCAGGCCCATGATAAATTATTTAAGAAATGTTTATCATCAAGGGTTGAATCTTCCTCTTCTAAATTATTAAGTACAGCATTTATCTGAAGTAAAAAATTTGGGAACGAAATAATCGATTCAAAACGTTCATTCTCAACTTCATCCTTACTTATTTCATTATTAAAGAGTTTCTTGTTTTTTAGAATCTCAATCAAAGGAACTAAATTATTGTCTTCATCTTCACTATGAATAAATTCCTTAATTGTATCAAAATCGTTAATATTATCCCTGATACTAGACCAATCATTTGTAAAAAGATACTTTCTAACACTGGGATCAAAATTCATTTGTATATACGAGTCCATGTTAGAGCATTTTTCCCAAATCAATGCTGCCGTTTTTTTATCTTGTTCTGTATCCAATACTTCTAAAAATTTTGCTTTTGCTATTTCATGAAGTTCAAGTTGCTCGCCACGAGTATTCATGATTTCAAAATAATGATTTAAATCTATACCTTGTGGAACTTGTACACGAACAATAAAAACACTTTCCAGTTTTTTAGTTAAATCATTTTTATCTATATTATTAGATTTAAAATAGCTATCAATTATTTGATATCCCTTTAAGATTTCAACAGATGCTAATTCCTCTATTAGCTCATTCTTGTTTCCTTTGCTTAGCATGTTAAGGGTACGGTTTGATTTTTCCCGTGCTTCAAATCTCAACCCATCTTTAGCAAAATTCATACCAAGATAACTTTCTAATAGAAATAGTGTTGTCAACCTCTGTTGCCCGTCTATTACTTCATAAACATTATCATCCCTTTGATTAACAATTAGGTTTCCAAGAAAGTAATTTTTATTAGAGTCGCCAATAGAGCTATCAATATCTTCTATCAATTGTTCTATCTCCGATACTCCCCAAGCATAGTTGCGTTGATATATAGGAACTATATAATGAACATTAGTAAAAATTTTTGATACCGGTATGATTCTTATATTTTTATCCATCATCTACCACCTATTCCATTCACAAAGTAAATCATACACATCCCTGTACTTCTCTTTGTTTTTATTCTCAATTTTAGGTTGCTCTAAAGAAATGAGTTTTAATTCTTCTCCGTTTTTCATTTCACTGATTTCTGAAAACATACCTAATCCATAGTTTACGCGTTCATGTTCTCCTCGCACATATTTATTAATTGTCTGTAGATAGACAGCTTCCATAACCAGCCGCAAAGAATAACTCCAAGTATATAATTGCTGCATCACAGCTTTAGATAGGTTTTCAATTCCAAAGCGATCAGCAAAAAATAATAGCGCACATTCATATAATTGTTTAATGTAAAGATCTCCAGTGCGTCTACTCGGAACTTGTTCCTCTGTATGAACTTTACTCACTAATCTTTGTACTTGCTCAAGTAGATTTCTATAATGTAGAGTGTAATAAAAAAATCGCTTTCCTGCCATAAGAGGCTGTGTTAATTGAAATTGATTTAATGCTCTAGATGCAAGTAATTCATTGCTTCCATTTGCATTAAACTGTTCTACAAAAAGATTACTTGCTTTATGATAAATCGCATAATTAAATACATTTGTGGTTTTAATCCCTTTGAACACATCTATTTTACTAGATGAATAGCCCAAACCACTCTTTCCTTTATACCATTGGGTCAATGGGTAAAGATAGATTTTAAATAGGTCATTCAAATCATCTTGGTTTACATTTTCCCATTGGTTGATAATCCTTATTTTTTGGTTTTCCTCTTCATCATTCATCTCGCGTAAATGATATGACTTTAATAAATCATGTGGGGCTAACTCCTTACCGCGCGAATTTTGTGAATCGAAGAATTGAAAAGCCTCTTGCTCACTGTCTGTAACAATTTGAACTACACTACAACGTTCGAATAAATAATTTTTGTACTTGTTTTGCTCATCTTTCGGTAGCTCACTTATTCTCTTAGATAAAATTTCATAATTAGTTACAATCACATCGTTAGACAGTTGATTGTATTTTTCTTGTAATAACCCCAGATCCTTCTCACCTAAACAGTATAGAAGAATCGAAATAGTTGTCAGTCGTTGTTGGCCATCGACAATGTTATACTTTCCGTTTTCTTTATGTAAAATTACTGAACCAACTCTATATTCTTGTAAACCTTCATGGTATGCATTATAAGTATCTTGAAAAAGCGTATTTGCAGACTTCACACTCCAACTATACGGGCGCTGATATGGTGGTAAAGCCAATTTCATATGAAGTAATTCATGAATCTTTCTTATTTTTAATTCATCTTGAAGCAAAGCCACCTGCAAGTCCCCCCCTAACTTTCAAATCACTATTACGTAATATTTACGACCGTCACTTAAGTCCTGCCAGATAAAATCATATCTGCTTGTTAATGCAATGCTTTCTTTATTTTTTCCTACACCTGTTGGCTTAAAAATACAACCGTAAACAGAACATTCTTCTCTAAAAAACCTATATATACC
Source organism: Desulfofalx alkaliphila DSM 12257 (assembly GCF_000711975.1). NCBI lineage: Bacteria > Bacillati > Bacillota > Clostridia > Eubacteriales > Peptococcaceae > Desulfofalx > Desulfofalx alkaliphila. Next base: position 3,441 of record NZ_JONT01000050.1, read on the forward strand.
TTCATTGTTGCGCCCTTCATAAAAAGGTCTATCCGAAACAAGAGCAACAGCAGCTGTTTTAGTAAATCCTCGGTTCTTAAGCTCCTCCATAAATTTAATATCCTTCACGAACGAATACATCTGTTCTGGATACTGACCATTTAATGGGCACTTAAGTTCAATTGCATACTTCTCTGATTTATCTTCATTAAAAATAGTAATATCTATTTCTTTTTTTATAGTTTTATTGTCTGGTGTGAAGTATGATACATTTCTTTCAAATTGAATACGATAGTCCGGAAGCTTTTCACGTAGGAATATCCCCAGCTCATGCTGGAGGCTAAACTCATTATAAATTTCAATACTCTTAGACTGAACAAACAAGAAAAAGTCATCTACTAATTGCCTTAAATTAAGCAAAGCCTCCACCCCATACACCCTAATATAATTTATAGTTTTTTATTGCCCTTCATAATAGTTTTGCTATATCCTCAAACCTTCTGATACCGCTGCTGGTTAGATGAAGTCTTTTCAATAGCCTTTATATTACCTTCCATTTTATTTACGTAGTTTAAAAATAAAGTCCCAAGCAGAAGTCGATCCTTTCTGGGTATTCTATTCCATACATAACCCTTGAACAGGTCTTTAACAAGAAAGACTTCACCTGCATTCAAGTTTTCAGTTTCCTTAATAGCTTCTTCTAGTAGCTCATTAACATCGCTCATGTTGTCATCTCCTTATCAATAACAATATCAACAACATTGTTAATAAGATTATATGCCTCTTACCAATTCCAGTCAATAAGAAGAAAACCACCAATCAAGAGAATATATCTCCTGAATGGTGGTCATTCATGAAGGTTATTTTTATACATCTACTGTCACTTGCCTCTTTATCCTCTTCCTAACCTGAAGAGTTTTTTCAAATTAACCCGGTTAGACAATGTTTCCTATACCCCGACATTTTGCTATAATTTTTGCAAAATGCTTCGGGGTGATTTTTGTGGTCGTTTATCATGACTTTAAAATCGATTTAGAAGAATATGCCCGTTTGGGAAAGGAAAACAATTTTCCTTCTTTTGATAGATGTCCCTGTTGTAAGGGCATGGTTCGCCTTTATCGTCATGGCTACTACTGGCGAAATGCGGTTGATGGTGAAAAAGCGGAGTACAGCATTCCCATCTGTCGCTTGATTT
>NZ_JONT01000051.1 GCF_000711975.1 Desulfofalx alkaliphila DSM 12257
GCCATACGGTACACTAAAAATGCGGGCCCAACAGCCGCAATATCAGCGGGATGATGCAGCGATAAAGGAGTGGGCCCGAGTCAATCGGCCCGAGGTATTGGTGCAGCAAGAGCCTAAGTTGGACTGGGCGGCACTAAAAAAAGTGCTGCAAGTGGCCGGGGATAAGCTGGTGGATCCAGAGACCGGAGAGACAGTTCCAGGGGTAGTTGTGGTTGAACGTCAACCTAAGTTTTCAGTGGAGGTGTAGCGATGAGCGCAGAAAACAATAATGCACTGTCTGTAATTGATAATGTCAACATACAGCAGGTGTCCGCCACTATGCAAAAGATCGGGCAGTTTCAGGCGATGGTGCAACAAACGTTAAGGCAAAACCATGATTTTGGCATAGTCCCGGGAACTAGCAAGCCTACACTGCTCAAGCCAGGGGCGGAAAAAATACTTATGCTGATGGGGTTAAGTAGCGAGTACGAAATAATCGAGCAGGTAAAAGACTATGATAAAGGTTTTTTTGCCTACACCGTTAGGTGCCTATTGACCCGCAATGGCATGGTAATCACCCAAGGCTTAGGTCACTGTAATAGCCGAGAAAAAAAATATACCCACGAGAAACAGGATATTTATATGCTGGGCAACACATGCCTAAAGATGGCCAAGAAAAGGGCGCAGGTGGATGCCACATTAACAGTGGCAGCACTGTCCGAGATATTTACACAGGACATGGAAGATATGGATTTGTCCGGCAATGTTATAGAGCGGTCATATCGGCCACGAGTGGACAACCCTGCTGACTTTGTGCTTAACTTTGGGAAACATAAAGGTAAAAAGCTAGGTGATGTGCCTACAGATTATGTGGAGTGGCTGGCAGACAATGCACGTGACCAGTGGCTCAAAGATGCGTCTAATAAGCTACTATCTGGCAATGTGTCAGAGCCAGCGGAGGCAGAGATAGTAGACGACGGTCATATTGACTATAGCGATGATAATAGTGATGAGGTACCGTTTTGACTTTAAGCAATATTAATAGTCCCGGCTGGTGCCTAGCCAGCCGCCGGATGTTTTACACCGGGAGGTGATTATATGCGGGGTAAAAAGCCAAATTTAAGACAGAAAAGGTTAATAGCAAGAGCTAGACTGAACCCAAATAATTGGCTAGTGACTAAAAATCCCGTTGGTGAGCTATATATTCAACACCGCCACACTGGCAGTGAACGAGTAATAAAACTAAGGGGTAATGGCAATGCAGCAGGCTAAGTTGTATGAACGGCAGGATAATGTGTACCACCTAGAATACCGCCCGCACCAAAAGGTATTATATCGCCGCCGGCTGGTGTGGAAGCCAGTAAATGCGGTGCAGCGATGGTTGGAGAGCGGAGACAAACCGTCTGCCAAGGTGTTTGCGTATGGGGCGCTTGCGGTGGCAGCGGTGTTTCTGGTGGCTCAGGTGGTGAGGTGGATTATATGAGTAAAACAAAGATTGAATGGGCAGATGCTGTATGGAACCCGGTTACAGGCTGCACACCAATTAGTCCGGGGTGTGAAAATTGCTACGCAAAACGCATGGCACAAAGGCTTCGTGGCCGGTGCGGGTATCCAGCTGATGAGCCATTTCGGGTAACGATGCACCTGAAAAGGTTTATAGAGCCACTGCGGTGGAAGAAGCCGCGCAGGGTGTTCGTGTGCAGTATGGGTGATTTGTTCCATGAAAATGTGCCAGATAATATTATTTACAATATTTTTGCTGTAATGGCTGATACTCCTCAGCACACATATATGGTATTAACAAAGCGACCTGGGCGGATGAAAGATATTTTATGCAGACCAAATGCTGCAAATGAAATATGGAGAAACACAACATACAGTGATGATCCTGGTTGCCATAAATATTGGCCCCTTCCCAACGTTTGGCTTGGCGTTACCGCCGAAAATCAGGAACAGGCTGACAAGCGAATACCAATACTGCTGCAAATACCGGCAACGGTACGGTTCGTGAGCGTGGAGCCGATGCTGGGACCGGTGGATTTAAGTAAATATCTTACATGTCAGTTTTACGCCGGAGAAGAAATGGAATGGCGAAAAGGAACGATTGTACCCGAAGGATACCCAAAACTGCGAGCAGCACGCATTCGCTCTCGTATAGACTGGGTAATCTGCGGCGGCGAAAGCGGCCCGTTAGCAAGGCCTATGCACCCGGATTGGGTGCGGTCATTGCGTGACCAGTGTGTGGCGAGTGGAGTGCCGTTTTTCTTCAAACAGTGGGGTGAGTGGGCGCCCGTTCATGAACTGCGATGTAATGAGCCGGGGATAAAAAATAAACTATGGTACAACTTTGACCCCGATACATCGGTCTGTAAAATTGGCAAAAAGAAAGCCGGCCGCCTACTAGATAGCCGTGAGTGGGATGAGTTTCCGGGACATGCGGGATAAAGCTCCCGTTATAGCACCGCCGCAAGGCGTGTGCTGGCGGCCGAACAGATTGCTGGATCATAAGTGCGAAGACTGCCCCTATCTGCTTGCCCCTATCTGCTAGGGTGCACAAACAAGCGTAAAGGCAAAGGAAAGAAATAATCACGCAGGAGGTTGAGACACTTGGCTAAGGGTGACCAGAAAATATTAAAGGCAGATACAGATGATGGTTTTACGAAAATTGCAAACTTACTCCTGGAGGCCCTGGCTATGTGCAAAATCAACGGCACCCAGAAAAGCATGTGCCTGTTCTTGTTGCGTCGCACCTATGGCTGGGGCAAGTCCGAGGATGCAATATCTCTTAGTGATTTTGCCACAGCTTGCGGTACCAGTAACCCCTATATATCAAGACAAATAAAAGACTTGTTGCAAAAAAACATCATCAAGCGGGTTAGTTATGAGCCTGGTAAAACTCCGGTATATGCCTTCAACACGAAAATAGACGAGTGGGATAGCAATTGTATTGACTTGCAAAAGCTAATTGACAACGTAAACGAGGGTATATACAACTGTGAAGGGGTTGCACAAAAGGATAAGGGTTATCCAATCGGACAAGGGTTATCCAAAGAGATAAGGCAAGGGTTACACAATCGGATAACCCCACCCTTATCCGATTGTGCAAGGGTTAACCAGCCTCAAACCCTTGATACTACTGGCCTTGACCCACCCCTAAATAAAGTATTAAAGAAATATAAAGAAATAAATAATAATAATAATAACGCGCGCGAAGAAAATATGTATTCTGTTTTTGCAAAAGAACTTGGTCGCCCATTATCACCGATGGAGGTTGAGCGAATAAAGCAGTGGTCTACCCAATTATCTGACGAGTTGATTATCGAGGCTCTAAGGCGTTCTGTCTTAATGGGCAAAGTTAATTTTAGATACATTGATGCCATTTTATTAAACTGGACTAAAAACAATTTACGCACTATTCGAGATGTTCGGGAGCGGGACAAGCAATTTAAACAAAAAAAGAGTAAAACAGTATATGAATCGCCCGGAGATAAGTCAAGGAGTAAACCAGAAGGATTTGATTTTGATGCGCTGTTAATGAGTTAGGAGGGGTTTCATGCTAACGAAAAATAATCGCAAGATGTACGAAGAGATAACGGACTATTACGAAGTGATGGATTACTGCAAGCAGCATGGGCCTATGCTGGAAGAGATGACTACCCCGGCAATAGTGCAACATCTTAAAGCCCAGTTTCCGGAGGCTGCAAATAAAAACCCGATGGTGCTTGTTAGTGCCCTGGGTGAGTGGTGCAGGAAACACCGGCCGGGGATAGTGGGCTAGCTAACTGAGAATTTGATAAATGATAAAGCAAACACTACCCATGGAAAGGAGTGTGAAATGGTGAGCAATTTTATCCACATTGGCCACGGAAATGTAGCGAACATGGACAGGATTATCGCTATAGCAGCACCTAAATCTGCTCCGGTTAGGCGCATGATACACAATGCCCGCGATATCGGGCTACTTGTAGATTGCACGAACGGCAGAGCAACGCGATCGGCATTGGTAACCGATAGTGGGCACGTAATCTTATCTGCGCTGCATCCAGAAACACTACAGGAGAGGATGAAAAAGTGACTGGTCATATGAGCATAAAAAAAGCCCGGCAACTGGGACTGCTACCCAGTGCCGGTGCACAGAAAAATAAACCTACAGAGGCAGAGATTCAACGGCAAATACGCGATTTCCTGCAATGGCGCGGGTGGTTTGTAGTGAAAATCCACCAGAGCTTAGGCAGCTACAAAGGCATTGCGGATCTGTACGCCATTAAAAACGGCCGGTCCGTGTGGATAGAGATAAAGACACCACGGGGCCGGCAGTCGGAGTACCAGGTGCAGTTTGAGAAAGATATATTGGCGCATGGCGGGGAATACGTGGTGGCCCGCTGCGTGGAAGATGTGATGAGGTTGGAGGGCGGCAATAATGGCTAGGGTAAGTAGTTTTAAGCTGAGACCGCAGACGGAACTGACCATCATACTGGAGGACTTGGATTTTAGCTGGCATCAGGATGAAATAGAGCAGGTGATAGAGCTGTGGCAAGGCGGTGCGGGTATTGCTGATATTGCCAAGCAAGTACGACCGGCAAC
>NZ_JONT01000052.1 GCF_000711975.1 Desulfofalx alkaliphila DSM 12257
CTTATTTTAGGGATGCTATGCGGTGACTCCTTCTTTTTTGCTACTATGGAATTTTACGCTGCCATTCTCGGTACTTTTATATTACCAAAAACAGAAAAGGGAGTTAGAGGATAATTAGATATAGGAATATTCAATTAATTTCAGTTTATTTGAAACCACTCCAGCTAAGGTGTGGTTTTTTATTGACTATTATAAAGCCTCTTTAATTCAACATTTCTCATCTAAGGAGTAATCTTAAATTTTGTGGGGTTAGTGCATTTCTTATGTTTACATAAAGGAGGTCCGTATATGAAGGTAACTGCGGAATTCATAAAGGAATTAGAAAGATTAGTATCAATTTATGAAAAGGAAGTCCGTAAAGCCCAAGATGATGGGTATTTAACTAAAAGTACAGCCAAAACTTATTTAACACACACATTTAATTTTGTTAAGTGGTGTAATGGTAATTTCATTCCAGGTGGGAGAAATGCTAAATAGGCAGCTTAATGGGGTTGAACAGTTTACCAGATGATGTTACATACAGATTTATACATCAGCCACCCCAGATTCATATGTTGATTTAGAGAAAAAACAAAAATCATATCAAAATATAGCAGTATGGTATCCTTAAGAATACAAAAATGATGTTGTTTCGGAGCTAATTTGTGCAACGGAATTAAAATCTGACCAACTGGATGACATAAATTACGAGCCTATTTGAATTGAGCAACGCATATAGAGGTTAAAAGAAGACGAAAAACCGCCCTATCTTAAATGAGTTTATCAATTTTGAAATATAAAAATAAAAGATTATCTACTGGTGTGTAAAGAAGCCTAAATGATATGTGGATGCTCCGCTATAGAAAAACCCTAATCTATCTGGTTTAATAACAAAATATGACATAATGTCCAAAGGAGTTGTTGCTTTTAACATGGAACAGAATATTTAGGGATTTTACTGCATTTAAATCTATAAAAACCCCTGGGAAGGTGATAATGGTTGGAAAAGATACAAGTTCTTTTATTTACAGGTATATTGGTTATTGGCATAATCCTTGTTTTCAGTAGTTTTTCAAGGAATAAAAAAGAGGAAGGACTATCAAATATCATAATTATGGCGGGCTTAGAATTAATAATAAGCTCATTTGGAACAATTGAAGATAAAATAGTATCAATAGTTAGCCTTGTTTTAGTTAATACAGAAATTGAGGTATTAAGGATATTTGAAAATAATTCAGACACTAATATTACTCAACTTGGGGTAGGCTTATTGTTGTTAGTATTAGGTTTTTATCTAAAGCGCTATATTAAGAATAAAATATACATATTAAATATTAATGGTGTCTTTGACCAAAGGATAGAAAATCATCGCAATGATTTGAAGTTAAGTGCCTTTGAATTTAAAGAGAGAGAAATAGATTTTATTTGGCTGTATAAAAAAGGCATGTCAAAACACATAGCTCGAGATATTATTGAACTAATACAAGAGAAAATAAAATCATTCAGAAACGAAAGCAAAGAGTATAAACGTGGTTATACAGGAATATCACCAATTCCATTTATTATGTATGCAGGAACACTTCTTAAGAAAGATGAGTTTCATGAATATTTTGAATACGACAAAATGGAAACTCACAAATATTATAGGCTAAAAAAAATTGGACGGATGAAAAAAAACAAATACACTGTTCTGGGCCCAAAAACAAATATAAGCGATGTTAATAAGTATGCAAATGAAATTGTCTTAGCTATTTCTATTACTTCGGAAATTAAAGAGACGGATTTAGAACAGTTTAGCGGTAAAGAAATTGTACATTTGCTTGTTGATAAATTAGGTGATAATACTATAAGGTATAAAGAGCAACTAAGGGAATATACAAGGGTTATTTATGACACAATTGAACTACTAAGCAAATCTATTGATAAATTAACTAAAATACATCTCATATATTCTGGACAGAGTTGCTTAGCTTTAGAATTAGGAAAAATTATTGACGATAATAGAATGACACAAATTATAAATTACCATTATGTACGTGAATCATCATGTAGATACCCTTGGGGAATAGTCTTAAATGGGAAAAACAAGGGTGAGTATGTAGAATTAGAATGTGGGGGTGGCTCTATTGTTTGATTTAGAGACAGAGTTTAACATATTTTATAGAGATTATGTTGTGCTTTCGAAAGATGAGAAACAAAATCTATATAATAAAAAGGATCTAAATTTAGATAGACTTAAAGATGGTCTACAGGAGTACAATGAGGAAAAAAAGACAGAATATAAAATAAAGGACAATGTAGTTCAGGGTAGCGTGGCAATGTCTACGGTAACACAGAATGATAAACATGATTATGATATTGATGTAGCAGTAATTTTTGATAAAGATAATATTCCCTCAGGAACTACAGCTGTTAAAAACATAGTTGTAAACTCATTAAAGAAAAAATGTAAACAATTTAAAACTGAACCTGAGGCAAAAACTAATTGTGTAAGGGTGGCATATGAAGAGGGATACCATATAGATTTTGCTGTGTATAGACGGTTTAAAAATGATTCTGATGAATTTGAATATGAACACTGTGGAAGCGAGTGGAGTAAAAGGGACCCAAGAACAATTACTAACTGGTTTATTGAAAACAATAAGGCTCAGGACTATAAACTAAGAAAAATTGTGAGACTGTTAAAGATGTTTTGCAAATCAAGGGAACATTGGGTTATGCCAGGTGGCTTGATTCATACAGTATTAGTTGTAGAATGTTTTGAACCTAATGATAGAATAGATAAATCTTTTTATAATACAATAAAAGCAACAAGAGATAGATTAAAAAATGATAAAGAAGTCAAAAATCCTGTTGATGATAGCTTGAGTCTCATTATAAAAGAAAGTGATAAAACTAAAGTTGAAAACCTTTATAACAGATTATCGACATATATAGATAAATTAGATATTTTATTTACTGATGGTTGTACAAAGGAGCAAGCTATTGAGGCGTGGAATGATTTTTTTAACCACTCTTATTGGAGTGATTTATTAACCGAAGATACTCAAAAAGCAAATGAGTCTGCATATTGCGCTACTGAAACTTTTCCTGAATGTGATGAAACAGAAGAGTTTATTGAACATATTTACCCCATCGATATTAAATATGACTTAAATATTAATTGTCGTGTCACGCAGGATGGTTGGAGAACAAAATTACTAAGAAGTATGCTGAGATTAAAAGAACCACTGAGGCTAAATAAGAATCTTGAATTCTTCATTGAAGGAACTAATGTGCCTCCCCCATATAAAGTTTTTTGGAAGGTGAGGAATATAGGGGATGTTGCAGAGCAGAAAAACTGTATTAGGGGACAAATTGTAGAGGATAAGGGTAAGAACACTAAAAAGGAGGAAACCTCTTTTAGGGGGCCTCACTTTGTAGAATGCTATATAGTTAGATATGGGGTATGCGTGGCAAGGAGCAGAATAGATGTACCAATAAACATATTATAATACCTGAGAAGATGACCCCAAATCACCCTTTTATCCTAAAACTAAAAGGCTGTCAGATTTGACCTTAGAACTTATTTTTAGATCCTTAAATATCTTTATAAATTAAGGATCTAATATGTTAACACAACGCTCAAATATGTAGGATACAAATAAAGTTCTTCTGAATGTATTTGGCAAGTAGGAAATGTATGTAATGGCAGTTAAAAATGCATTTACTTGCCAACATCCCAAAATTCTAGTTTTTCAGTAATGATTCTTT
>NZ_JONT01000053.1 GCF_000711975.1 Desulfofalx alkaliphila DSM 12257
GCCATACGGTACACTAAAAATGCGGGCCCAACAGCCGCAATATCAGCGGGATGATGCAGCGATAAAGGAGTGGGCCCGAGTCAATCGGCCCGAGGCATTGGTGCCACAAGAGCCCAAGTTGGACTGGGCGGGGCTAAAAAAAGCAATTAGGCCAGTGGATGGTACGGCGGTAGATATTGACACCGGCGAAGTGATTCCGGGCATTGCGATTATTGAGAGACCGCCAAAATTTAGTGTGGAGGTGTAGCGATGAGCACAGAAAACAATAATGCACTGTCTGTAATTGACAATATTAGCCTGCAACAAGTATCCACCACTATGCAAAAGATCGGGCAATTTCAGGCGATGGTGCAACAAATGCTAAGCCAAAATCATGATTTTGGCATAGTCCCGGGAACTAGCAAGCCAACGCTGCTGAAGCCGGGCGCAGAGAAAATTTTGATGTTGATGGGGCTCTCTAGTGAGTACGAAATAATCGAGCAGGTGCAGGACTATGATAAGGGCTTTTTTTCCTATACCGTAAGGTGTATATTAACCCGCAACGGAATGACAATCACCCAGGGACTAGGTCACTGCAATAGCCGGGAAAAGAAATATACTCACGAAAAACAGGATGTTTACATGCTGGGCAATACCTGCTTAAAGATGGCCAAGAAGCGGGCCCAGGTGGACGCAACACTAACAGTGGCAGCCCTTTCAGAAGTGTTCACGCAGGATATGGAAGATATGGATTTGTCCGGCAATGTTACAGAGCGGTCATATCGGCCACGAGTGGACAACCCTGCTGACTTTGTACTTAACTTTGGTAAACACAAAGGTAAAAAGCTAGGTGATGTGCCTACAGATTATGTGGAGTGGCTGGCAGACAATGCACGTGACCAGTGGCTTAAAGATGCGTCTACTAAGCTACTATCTGGCAATGTGTCAGAGCCAGCGGAGGCAGAGATAGTAGACGACGGTCATATTGACTTTAGCGATGATAATAGTGATGAGATACCGTTTTAACTCTAAGTAATATTAATAGTCCCGGCTGGCGCCTAACCAGCTGCTAGCCGGGCATTTTTGTACCCACCAGTACTGGATATTATTACCAAGGAGTGATTTTTGTGGCGGAGCAACTATTAAGGTTAAAGATAGAGCTGGGCAAGGAGCGGCTTGAGGATTTGGCAGGGCAGTTAGGGCACACTCACAAACGGGTTATAGCCTATAGCCAGAGGCTAGACAGGCTTATCGTTGAGTGGCAAAAGATGGTGAGATCCTATGGCTAAAGAAAAGCCAATCTTATTTAACACAGAGATGGTGCGAGCAATATTGGTCGGCCGTAAAATGCAGACAAGGCGTCCGATAGATAAAGATATATCAAACCGCTTTGATATTGATGTGGATGGCACAGCGTTTGCGTATATAGACCAGACCACGGGTGACAGCTATAAACCGCAAGATATTTGCATGTATAAGATCGGCGACATTCTATGGGTGCGGGAAACGTGGTGTGTTGATGATTTGACACCGGATGATATCTACTACCGGGCAAACTATACAGACAAACAGGCAAAAGAGCTATTTAATGACATTGGTTTAAAATGGCGGCCATCAATCCATATGCCACGTAGTGCAGCCAGACTATTTTTACGGGTGACAAAAGTGCGGGTGGAGCGGTTGCAGGATATCACCGAAGAGGATGCAAGAGCGGAGGGCTGCCCTAGTAACCTGCCAAATGCTAAGGTTTGGTTTGCTGGACTGTGGGACAAGCTTTTTGCCAACAAGCTTTTTGCCAAAAGGGGTTACGGCTATGCTAATAATCCCTGGGTGTGGGTGATTGAGTTTGAGGTAGTGCAGTCGTGCTAGCACCAAGATATGATGGTTTTTGTGCCTGTTTTGGATTAGATATGTAGGGGTGTAACTTATGAACTACATTAAGGAAATTAACGCATTCTATGATTGGCTCGAAACAAATTCCGTGTCTACATCTAGTATTGTCTTATGGCACGCATTAATGGCCATAAACAATAAGGCTGGATGGACAGTAGAATTTGCGGTGGCTGTATCGGTGCTATGTGTTAAGACCGGCTTATCCCCTAGGGCCATAGCTAATGCCAGAAATGAACTTAAGCAAAAGGGCAGGATTGACTGGAAGCAACGTAAGGGAAACCAGTCTGCAGTGTACAGAATGATACCCTTTTTGTCGGCAACAGGTGCCTACAATCGTACCGACAATGGTACCCGTAATGATTTGTCGGCACCACATGCCGACAGTTGTGCCGACAATACTTCCTACAATACTTCCGACAAGTGTGCCGACAATGCTTCCACATTATATAAACTAAACAAAACTAAACTAAATAATGATCATGATCATGCGCGCGCACGCGCGAGAACAACAGACGAACCTAAAAAAGCAGATAATGTTCCTGCTATCATTGTCAGCTTTGAGGGTGAATTTGGGCGACCACTTTCACCTATGGAAGTACAGCACATCCGGGAGTGGACTCGAGAATTCACAGATGAGATGTTGCTGGAGGCGCTTAAACGTGCCAGTTTAGCTGGCAGGCCTACAGTTGCGTATATCAGGGGCATACTGACTAACTGGAAAAAGAATAATGTGCGCACACTAAGAGATGTGGCAGAACTGGACAGACAGTTTAAGGAACGCAGGGGTGTGAGTAAAACCGAAGGGCAAGCCCCACCTGCTGTTGATGATGAGAAAAAGAGGCTTTATGATGCCTTGTTAATGAGCTGAGCTAGGAGGGATAGCGTGGTCAAAAGGGCTAAGCGTGAGCAACAAAGGCAAGAAGTACTGCAGTATTGCATTGACAATACGCATTTATTTAACGCAATGACAACGGTTGAGATAATCAGGCACATTAAGCAAAAGTACCCTAAAGTAGCAGAAAAGGACCCGCACCTGATTGTAGACGCACTGGGCAAGTGGTGCGTGGAAAATCGCCCGGGGATAGCGGGTTAGCGGGCTAACCACATGGAAAGGAGTGTGAAATGGTGAGCAATTTTGTCAACATTGGCCACGGAAATGTAGCGAACATGGACAAGATTATCGCTATAGCAGCACCTAAATCTGCTCCGGTTAGGCGCATGATACACAATGCCCGAGATACCGGGCTACTTGTAGATTGCACGAACGGCAGATTAACGCGATCGGCATTGGTGACCGATAGCGGGCACGTAATCTTATCTGCGCTGCATCCAGAAACACTACAGGAGCGGATGAAGAAGTGACTGGTCATAAGAGCATAAAAAAAGCCCGGCAACTGGGACTGCTACCCAGTGCCGGTGCACAGAAAAATAAACCTACAGAGGCACATATTCAACGGCAAATACGGGATTATCTACAGTGGCACGGGTGGTTTGTAGTGAAAATCCACCAGAGCTTAGGCAGTTACAAAGGCATTGCGGATCTGTACGCCATTAAGAACGGCCGGTCCGTGTGGATAGAGGTAAAGACACCACGGGGCCGGCAATCGCAACATCAAGAGAAGTTCCAGCGGGATATTGAGGACCACGGCGGGGAATACATGGTGGCCCGCTGCGTGGAGGATGTAATGGGATTGGAGGGCGACAACAATGGCTAGGGTAAGTAGTTTTAAACTGAGACCGCATACAGAACTGACCATCATACTGGAGGACTTGGACTTTAGCTGGCATCAGGATGAAATAGAGCAGGTGATAGA
>NZ_JONT01000054.1 GCF_000711975.1 Desulfofalx alkaliphila DSM 12257
GCTCCCTCCATAAAGTTATTTACAGAGGGTATTTTACTTTTTAGTGGTGTATTTTTCAATTATTATCCTGGTGTACTTTTATTTTATTACAAGCAGGGGACTTTCGTGAACCTTTAAGTTGTAACAAACAAATAGAGTTCTTCCGAAACCACTCCTGTCAAAGGGGTGGTTTTTTCCAATTTTATATAGAAAAAGCGAGAAAAAACAGGTGGGAAAGGGCGGGCAGAATACAGGAAAAATGCCAGGGCTAAGGATAAAGAAGTATGGGAAAACTCCTGAAACACAGCTAAAAAAAAGGGGTGCTGTTGGAAAAACACTTAGATAAACTACCGAAAACGAGAGGGTTTTTTGATGAAAACACAGAGAGCTTGAAGGATTTTAGGTGCAGAAGGGTTAAATGGGTAATTAAGGAATTAAATGTAGAATGCAAAGACTAAAGGCGTGGAGAGTTATAAGAAAAGCAGGGTTAAGATCTGAACACATGGATGAATTAAGACATGAAATTGATATGATAATCAAAAGGTGTTAAATAACCTTACAGTGGGGGTGGTTACAATGGAACAAAATAAAACAATCTTTTTGTCATATTGCTGGGGCAATAAAAAAATTGCAGACTATTTAGACAGTAAGATTCAAGCATTTGAGGGTATTGAGATCAAAAGAGATATAAGGGAAATATATTACTCTCATAACATAGAAGACTTTATGAAAACTATCAGAAAGACTGATCATGTTATCCTATTAATTAGCAAGGAATATCTAATGTCTGTAAACTGCATGTTTGAAGTATCCCAAATAGTAAAAGATTATAATTATGTAGATAAGATTACCCCAATTATAATTGATAGAACATCAATATATGGCCCCGATAATAGGCTAAAGTACGCACAATATTGGAATAAAAAGTATCACTCCTTAAATGAGGAGATACGAAAATTAAATATCGAGGATAATATTTCATTAATTCAGGAATTAAAAAAGGTTAAAAATATTTGTTCCGCAATAGACGAGATTTTAGACATTCTTAACAAGAAAAAATACCATGATTTGGAAACACATGTAGAGAATGATTTTAATGATACTTTTAAGGCTATGAACTTCAAAGAAATTCCTAACAAAAAGAAAATTCAACTTGAGGAAGAGGTTATAGAACATTTTAAGTACACCCTATATAAACTTGAGGATGTTAGTACGGGAAGTGCCAAAAGATACTCAGCTACTATACTATTAAATGATAACTATACCACTAAACAAATAAAGGAGTTAATTAGACACCTAACTGATAAAATTAAAATGCAGGCTTATTATCGGAATACTATTATAAGAAACAGATTTAAGAACAAACTGGCAGATGTAGTATGGTTGTATATTGCTAAGGACTTATTTGATATACAGACTACAAATTGGTTTTGTAGAACCTCCTGGATTTCAAGTGATTTAGAAAAGGCTCACAGACCATTACAGCTTAACGGAACGGATAAAGTTGACGATATTGTAATACAGTGGAATCAATCTTACGAGGGCCTAAAAAAAGCATATAAATCATATGTAGGGACTAAAGAGGAAATATTGGATAAGACAGATAAAATATTGTCGGAAATGTGTGACCATAGTAAGCGAGCAGCGGCAACCTTTAAACAATATAATGAATCACTAATAAGTGAAGAAGAGTTTATTAAAGCAATGCAAGACATGGAAGATAGGGTAAGGAAATTATATATTGATTCCACTAATATACCACTTCCCACAGAAGAATTAAAAAATTATTTAGATATATGCAATAATGTGTTTACGATAATCGATAACATGTTTATGTATTATTCAGACAAAGGTATTAACACCTGGGATTCAAGTAGTAGAAATTTTCAAATGAATGAGTCAATAAAGGAATTAGATAAAATACTACCCGTGGTAGAATATGAGAGAAATAAAATTAGATGACGTTTTTGAGAAGAAGCACGATAAAGGATGGGAAGATAACATGAAAATTTATTCAAGAGATTATTCGATTCTTACGCAAGAAGAATTAAAAAAATGGGAAGTTTTAAAGGAAAAGGAGATTGTGAGTAGTTTAGGTGATGACTTGGTTATTAGAAAAAATCTTTATAGAGAATATCCAGTAGCTGTTAGACACTTTATAAGTTTATTTCCAAATAATCATTTGGATATTATGGATTTACAACAAGCTACCCATTTAAAAGTATTAACCGAAGAATTTTACCGAATTATAAATAACCCTTCAACAACAGAAAGGTTTATTCTAAACTGGATCAGTCAAACAAAAGCCTATTTTATTATTGCATCTATTATGAAAAGCTCATATTCATTTGGTCATCATGACGCTTATATTTTTCCAGAATTTCAATTGGGTAATTCTTATCAAGTGGACTATCTTCTTGTTGGCAAAAATTCTGGAGGATATGAATTTGTTTTTGTAGAACTGGAGCACCCCAATAAAAACATAACTTTAGCTAACGGTCACTTAGGTGATGCGATTAGAAAGGGTGAGAGGCAAGTAATAGACTGGAAATATTGGTTAGAGGCTAATTATACAACAATTTATGAAACGTTTAATAAATACAAATCACCAGAGAGGAATCTGCCAATAGAATTTATGAAATATGATAGCACTCGTGTACATTATGCTGTTGTGGCAGGCAGACGAAATGATTTTAATGAAAGAACTTATCAATTAAAAAGGCAAAAAAAATTGGAGAATATTTTATTACTTCATTATGATAATCTTTATGATTCAGCCAAAGCTGTAATTGGAGAGCTTACCTATTGATGAAAATGTCGTATATCACTACTACATATTTACTTCCAGCTAATTAATTACTTTTATTTTTAAATTTTAAACCCCAGAACTTTTTACTAATAGCACAGCAAAAAAACGTATTTATTGAATATATTTAATTTTGCTAAGTGGTGTAATGGTAATTTGTGACTGGCGTGGAAATAAAAGAGAGCAGTAGTTATTATATGGGATATCAGATTCGGGCAGGGGAGATAACAATGGAGTTATTACTCGAAAAAGAGGGACTAAATGATTTGCCAGTTGATGTTAAAAAAGATTAATATACATAAGCCATCTAAGATTTAAAGACTGGTGTGAACTTGCAAATTAAACCAGCACCTCATTTTCACAATATATCAGCACATTTTCCGGTCCAATGTGCAACAATTGCAAATTAAATTAGATT
>NZ_JONT01000055.1 GCF_000711975.1 Desulfofalx alkaliphila DSM 12257
GAAACGAAACAGTGGATTGAGCAACAATAATTTTTTTGACCCAGGTGGTGTAGTTTTTAATTATATTTTGGTGCAGTTTTCAGTTGACAGATACAACCTGACCACACAACCTCAAAAACTTCCGAAAAAACATCTAACCTGACCACTCGCGAAGGCTGACATCTAACCCGACCACTCACCGAGCACTGACATCTAACCTGACCACTTAACTATCAAATACGGCCTTTATGGACTTGTTCCCGCGAAGCGATATTTTCATGTTTTTCGTCTGGTGGGTTTCATACCCATGTGTGCTGAAAGCGTTGATATATAAGGGTTTTCAGCTCTCTCAATCTTTTACCCTCGACATCAATGTAACGCACTTAACGTGATGTACTTAGGCTATTCTACACATCTTTTTCAGTAAGGATAACGCTTGTGTAGACGTAAATTGTCATCATTTTTGTCAATTCACTATATCTTTTTTGATTAGGCTATTAAATGTGAATTAATATTTCATCAATTTGTTTTTCATGTATTCTAAAAAATCATCTATCGGTTTATCATTCCACTTCTTATTATGTACTGCACGATGACAATTTGCACACAGCATAATTAAGTCTTTCTTTCTAGTCATCCTTTTTCCCATATATAGTGGTAAAATATGATGTGCTTCAATAAAATCAATCTCATATGTTTTCTTGAATGAAAAGTTACACGCTTCACAAAAAAGTTCCCCATGCCTTTTAAGAAATTCCTTCTTTGCAATATTTATTATTTCTGGATTACGTTCAATTTGATAATGAATACGATGGCGTCTCATTCCTTCGACAGTTTCATACTCATTTACTATTTCATTATCATGAGTCCGAGCATCAATCCTATCAAACTTTCTACTGTATATCATAAATGCTTCTTGTAAAGAATCTTTCACTTCCCAAATAAATAGTTCCTTCTCATAATATCCCTTAAAAAAATGACTCCAGTACCTTTCCTTTTTACTGTTTTTCCTCACATCAGCTACAAATGTATAACCTTTTTTTCTTAGCCGTTTAACTGTTTGAGCCATAGATGAATTATATACTTGATATGGACGTCCAGTTATTTCCGATATTTGTTTGGCGGATCCTTTACCACCCATTTCAACCACTAAGACATAGATGGCTTCAAGTAAGACAGGAGTAAAACAGTCTTTCTCTTGTAACATCTGAATCCACTCATCGACAGTACAATTTTTTGCATTTGTTGGATAGTAATCTAATTTTTTTTGCATATAAATCACCTACCATTTTTTATATTCTCAATTCGCATAGTAAACCTTATCTATCCAAAAACTCTTGAAACAACTAGTTTATTAATCAATTCGTCTTTTGGAACTATACTTTTTATCTTTCCGTTTCACCCCATTCTTCCCTTTCACAACATTACTTCTCTTTTTCTTTTCCTCTTGTACCGCTTCAAATTGTTCTTTTGAAATAATTGCTGGATGGTTATTTTCTGAAACATAATGTTCTTGGTGTTCTCCCGCATTAAGTAGCCTAACTACACCGATATATTTCTCATTGCTCAGCATGACATCAATCGTTCGTTTACTCCAATTTTCTTTTCCGGTTGGGGTTTTTATTCCTCGTTTTTCTAACTCTCGCTTTATACCAATAATACTAAACCCGCGCAAATACAGTTCAAAAGTTAATCGGACATTTTTAGCTTCATCTTCCTTAATGATCAGTTCTCCATCTATATCATTTTCATAACCGTAACATTTTCGGTTATATAATTTTGATGTGCCTTGTGCCGCACGACGTCTATAACCCCATTTAATATTTTCACTACGAGATTCATTTTCTGCTTGGGCAATGGATTCAATAATGGAAATCATCATTTCACTATCCGTATCGGCTGTATCTAATCCTTCTTGTTCAAAAATAACACGAACTCCATGTTCCTTCAGTTTATTCAGTGATTCTAGCACTTCAACTGTATCACGACCAAAGCGGCTAATATTTTTAGTGATAACAATTTCAATGTTTTTCGCCTGACAATCTTCTAACATACGAATAAATTCTATTCTTTTTGAACCAGACTTTCCTGATGCAATATCTATATATGTATCAACAAGCAACCAATTCGGAGTGACGGCTGTTAACCTGGTAAGTGCAGATACTTGGTTTGTTAAACTATTTAATTGTTCCATGCTGTTCGAACTGACTCGACAATATATCCCCACACGTTTCTCTCGTTGTACAGGTCTTGGTGGAATAAAATGAACCCTTCGATTTTCAGACATTTTCTTTATCCTCCAGAAATCATATTGAAAATACCATACTTAGACTAATCACATTCAATGTATTTTCGGCAATATTAGTTAGTCTAAATATAACACGAGTTCCTTCAATTATCTATCCTGTCAACTCCCCTATCCAAAATCTAATCTGTCAACTCAACCCCATTTTCCAGCTCTTCCAACACCAATAACAAAAAGGGTTTCACCTATTTTTTTGTATAAAACAAACTTAGGTAAAACCCTATAAACCTTATTCTATCAACACTTCAACCCTTCTTATTCATCCACCCTAGACATCAATGCTACCAACTCCACATGCAACGAGCGGGGTGGATTGATGTCTTTTACATTGTCGGTAGTCGGAAACACGTCATCGCCACTTTTTGCACTATCGGTAGGCGGGAACATATCGACATATATAATAACTACCCTTTCAAAACTCTAAACATTTCTTCTTTATGCTTTCTTGCTTTTTCTTCCGTCCATTTTTCATCATCGAAGTTCACCAACTCTTTCATAATCTTGAGTTTCAAACTTTGTTCTATAATACTTGGATATGTGTGTTTGGCAAGTAGAAAATTCATAGTTTGGCAGTTAAGATGTGCATAGCATCCGTATTTAGTTAATTAATGATTCTGCCTGCTAACTATCGA
>NZ_JONT01000056.1 GCF_000711975.1 Desulfofalx alkaliphila DSM 12257
TGTAAGCGGTCAATACTTTTGGATAAAAAACGGCCAATAATTTTGGACGATTTTTTCCAGTTATTTAATTCCCCTGTGGATAAAATTAACGGGGTTTTGTTGTTGCCTAAGATGTAATATATTATCATTATGTGATTGTCAATATTAGACCACTTTCTAGCGGGTTCGATAGGAAAGCAACCCGCTAGCAGCTACATTAGACCGTCAGTGGTTATCCTATCCTACTACTCTTTTATAATTTTTCTTATCTGCTCTTGAATGTATTTTTTGGTAACAATCATAAGCCTCTCCTTTCAGCAATGCCTGATCGGTAGGATTCTTTAACGTTTATATTTATTGATCAAATATAGTATTCCTGTGCTGTAAGCGATAACTATCACCGGTCATATTAAATAACTCGCTGTTATGAACAAGCCTGTCCAGTACGGCTGCTGTAATAACCGGATCTCCAAAGAATTCCGGCCACTCATCAAAACCCTTGTTAGATGTAATAATTACCGATGTATTCTGGTAGAGATTGGTTACCAGTTGAAAAAATAGGTTTGCTTCTTGTTTTGTGATTGGCAAAAACCCTACTTCATCGACAATCAACATATCTGTGTTCATAATGTTCTTTAGCTGCCGCTTACTCTTTACCGACATTGATTCCGTTTTTAGTATTTTTATCAGTTCATCCATCGATATGAAGATAACACGATATCCCAAGTCTACAGCCTGAATACCTAGCCCAATACTAAGGTGCGATTTCCCTACGCCGGGCGGCCCAAGAAAAAATAGGTTAAAAGCCTTTTCCAACCAGTGCATATCCATCAGTTGCTGTATTTGGCGCCGGGTTACTGATGTTTGAAACCCAAAATCGAATTCTTCAATGGTTTTGTGATATGGGAAGGCAGCTCGTTTTAATCTTTTAGCACGGGCGTTAGCATTTCTTGCGTCTACTTCTTTTTGTAGTGCCATATACAGAAAATCCAAGCAAGTTGTGTCTTCTCTTATTGCAGTAGTCATTAGATCATCCAAATGATCCCTGATGCTGTTTAGGCGCAGTGAGCCCAGCAGTGTCCTAACCTCTTGGGTCTTGGTATTATTCAATGTTTCACACCCCCTAGGAGGGTGGAGTATGCTGAAATACTTCTCTGTTCGGCTTTTACCTTAAGGTACTGGGGCCATGAATCAGGATTATCCAACACCGATATGTCAACGGGTGTCTCTTGTTGACTTAAGAAATGCTCTGCTGCACAGCGACAATCCACAGCGCTGTGAAGAGTCATCTCTAGACAATAGGCGATAGCCTTTTCTACGATGGGTGAAGGATAGACCTTTGCCACCTCATTCATTAGTACAAACTGATCACGTACATATCGGCTTTTCTCTTGACGTATGGCCTTAAGAAACTTTGCTGCGTTGTCACTACCACCCAGGTTCTCTAGTGTTTTTTCGTAGAATTCATTTATCTTTTGGCTGTTATCTCTGAGGTGATTGTTGTTTTGTATTAAGGCTCCTTTCTCGGCACTGATTTTGTGCCTGGTTACAACTTCTTTAGTAATGAGATGATAGAGGACAATGCAATTATCTTCAATTACTAATTCTAACTCAAGGCCAGGTTTGTATGTGCCGATCGGCACTGAATAACGATTACTTTTGTAAAGGATGGTGTTGTCTTTTCTTACCACCCTTGTTACAATATCCTTAGGTATATTATTTATATTAGGTACAGGCTTAAGGTGTTGCTTTTCCAGGAGAAACACCTCTGCCGGTATCTTTTTTGTTGTACCGTGGATCTTAGTATTTGCTGTTCTTTCCAGCCAATCTACACAACTTTGGTTCCATGTTTTAATATCTATAAACAGGCGGTTAGCGGCAAAATTACGTTTCATATATTTTACAACTGCTTCAACCCTACCTTTACTTTCAGGATCACTTTTTCTACATAGCCATACATTAAAACCCATGGCTTGCTTGAACTTCTCAAATTCAAAGGTGTAGATAATGTCTCCATGATTTTCACTGACTGCAATTATCTTATCTTGATCAAATACCAATTCTTCAGGTATGCCACCTAAGTAATCAAAGCAGCGCCCCAACATTTTAATAAAGATTGCTGTAGTTAGGGGCCTATCAGACCACTCTGCATATTTGTATCTAGAGTGGGAGAGTACCACACCCATGCCATAAAGTTTAATATTAGCTCCGGTCGATGTTCGTACGGTTGTTTCTCCAAAATCAATTTGCATTTGTTTCCCCATTGGCGGGTCAACCATAGCCTGATACTGCCGACTAGCCTCTTTTTTGTGGATATTATGTTTTTCCCGTAGCCGTGATACATAACGCCGAACAGTACGATCTCTGCAATCATTGAGCTTGTAGTGTTCTTTGAGCCAGTCCATCACCTGGGCACTGCTAATGTCCGGGAATTCTCGAAGCCAGCTAAGGATAACATCCTGGTATTTGTCTAGCTTTTGTGAGCGTCTACCACTTTGTTGCAATAACTCAGCATATCCTTCAGCATCCAACTCCCAGTACTTGCTAACAGTTTTTACATTAATGCCTAACTGTCTGGCCACTTGGGACTTATTAAATCCCTTGTTTCTAAGTTGATAAATCTGAGTATACATTTTCCACCTCACCATTCTATTCACTCCCCTTCAGTCTGATATAAATATACCAGTTGACTAAAGAAGAATGGTATTGTGAACTGGAAAAAATCATCCGTTTTTAATGGCCAAAATTCGTCCCTTTTAGTTTACCACTTACA
>NZ_JONT01000057.1 GCF_000711975.1 Desulfofalx alkaliphila DSM 12257
CCCCGTTAATTTTATCCACAGGGGAATTAAATAACTGGAAAAAATCGTCCAAAATTATTGGCCGTTTTTTATCCAAAAGTATTGACCGCTTACAAATTGGTCTACATCATTGTTTTGGAATGATTTTAAAATTACTTTATTTGAATTAAACGCTTTTTCTAATTCCAAAAATCCTGATTGCTGTAATATTTCCTCTATTTTTAGCCGAAGTTCTTCTCCAACCTTCTCAATATCTTTTATCTCTTTGAGGCCAAACTTATTTATTAAAAATCTTTTTGTTTTCCTATTTCCTTCAAGCAAGCTAAAATATATGTTTAGAATAAGCTCACTTTGTTTTAACGCTGGTTGATAAATATAGACAATTGGTAATAGCGCTTTTAGCCTTTGTACGTTTGATAAGTTACCTAACTCGTTTATATTACTTAGCATCAGTGCCCCTGGACTACACAAAGTCACACTATCAGCATAGAGTAACCCTATTTTAACTAAATGAAGTTCTTGTGTAAGATCAATACCTTTTGGCGTTGACCCGATAAGCATCTGGAACCCGCTCATATTATCACCTCTTGCTACTATATCAGCCATAGCACCTAATTTAAGATCTATGTGTGTTCAGCCTCAACCTTGCTTTTCTTACAATCCGCCATTCCTTCAATTCCTTGCCTTCAGCAATCAACTCCTTAATAGCCCAATTTATCTTTCTTGTCCTAAAATCCTGCAAATTCTCAACATAATTACCAAAAAATTCTTTCGTTTGTGGAAGCTTATTTAAGTGCTTTTCTAATAATCCCAGTTTACCTATTTTTTTACCAACTCTACTAACCGTAATCCGTTCTGGCTTACCTTCGTAAGAGAGCATTTCCTCTACAGTCTCCTTTACTTTCAGCAAGATCTCCTTGTCCCGCTCTCCCCAATTAACTCTATTGTTTTCTACTAAGGCAGGTTTTTTAGAAGGTGAATTTATATTTAGCCACTTCTTGTCATTCCTATAAAGCCATGCATAAAGACCTTTATTTAATTGCCTTAACTCTGTTTTTGATTTATCTGGGTAATTACCAATCAGCTCCAGCCATTTCTCTCTATTAGTTGCCCTAACGTTTTCGATTGGCTTGTTTTTTGTATCTCTAATCTCAACTGGTGGTATCCGTGTAGCTTCTTGTGTAACCATAATTAGTCCTAATTTATTGGCATACTTCTTAACAGTCATGGGGTCAACATTTAAACGCTTTGCAATCTCCCTTAAACTTAGATTTTGTATTATTAATTCACCTAATTTTGTTTCCCAAACTTTCCCAAACTCTTTTATCCTTCCAATTTTATATCTATCTTCTTTCACCATATCTGGGCCCTGCCGAGCATAAACAAACCCACAGGAACATTTGAAAGTTCCAATGGGCTTTTTCTTTTTGCTATCATATCTTATTTTTAAATCAGTAATCACAGGCTGTTTGTAATGTTCAGCCCCCGCATTCAAACATAACCAGGGGCCCTCTCCAAAAGGCTTATATTGATATTCCTCTTTAAAAAGTTCATCTATAGTCATCCCAAGAAATTCTGTCAGGAGTAAATGCCTAATGGGGTGCATACTTTTCCTTGGTTTTCTCACTAATGAAGAAAGCCAATTAAATTCATAGTTATTAGATACCATAGAATTAACATTATTAAGAAACTCTTCCCCATAATAGTTAACAAATTCTGTGATTAGTTTCTCTTGTTGCACTCTGCCATTAACATTGGCCATACCTCTACTAATCAATCTATTTAGATATTGTTTTTGAAACCATTCCAGAGGCCTTTGGTCTACAGTATTATTCAGTAAATATTTAGCCCCTCTTGCCAGTACTAAATGCTTTTCAAGTAACTGATATTGTATCTCTGTACTCTCTTTTAATATACAGTTTTCTTCCGAGGCATAAACATATTCGTGTTTGTTTACAGCACTTATTAATACGGTACTATTTTGAAGTGTTTTTGGTAATATAAAAGTACCGAGAATGGCAGCGTAAAATTCCATAGTAGCAAAAAAGAAGGAGTCACCGCATAGCATCCCTAAAATAAGC
>NZ_JONT01000058.1 GCF_000711975.1 Desulfofalx alkaliphila DSM 12257
GATGTTGGCAAGTGGTTTTTTACTTTCATTTACTAACCATATAACCTACATAAATTAGCTGCCAAAAACTACATTTCTATTGTGCCATAAACAGGAAAAGCAGATTTTTCATCTGCCAGTTATGATCTTGCACTGGACACATTATTTAAATCATGGAAAGAAACAGTAGGGTCAAAAAATATTGATTGCAGGCTTTGTTTAGCATGGGAATATATAGAAGACAGCCAAGAATTAGATTTTCTTGAAGAAGTCGATTGTTACAATTTGTATGAAGATAATAATGTAAAGTTTTTAAAAATTAATATTGATAAGATATGGAAGAGTGGAGAATTACCTATACCTACATGGAAAAGACTAAGAAGCCAAGCGAAAAATATTAATAGGGAAGAGTTTGCTTCATTTTTAAATAATCTTATTATTGAAGTGAACTTACCTAAAGCAAGTAATGATATATCTAATCCTGGTAAATTAGAGCGTTTAGTAATTTCTAAATTAAAAAAGTTTGGTGTGGGCAAATACCCTAATCATTTAAAAGAAGTCGATGATGTTTTATTAAGATTAACTCATATAATAAAAAGTTCTAGAGCAAGAGGAGAAGAGTTAAATCTTAGCACAATAGTATATAGGTTAGGGATGAAGTGTGATTTTGGAAATATACAACAAAGTTTTGAGATTGATAATGATATAAATGTAGTGAATGAATCTAGATGTCAGGATTTTTATGAATTCATTTTAGCCAATCAGAAGACTATTTTGATTGGAGAGCCAGGTTTAGGAAAGTCTTGGTTTCTGCAAAATTTTATAAAATTTCTAGAACACCATAGTGTAAAAATAGTTCAGCATTATTGTTATACTGGTATGGATGATATATACGAAAAAGAGAGAATTACAGTAAATGTTTTTTTAGCGAATCTAATAAATGATATTGTTAGTGCATATCCTTATTTAGCGGAGTACAAAAATACAAAATTCGGCGTAGATGTAAAAGAACTGCAAGCCTTGTTAAATAATATGCAAGAAGAAGTAGTAATTATAATTGATGGTCTGGATCATATTGGCAGAGTATACAATTTCCATAAATCAACAATTAAAGAGGTTGATACCGAAATTATTAAAGTAATATCGGAATTAGTATTTCCCGAGAATGTTAGAATAATCTTATCATCACAACCTATTAAAGACGTTACTAAACTAACTGATGATGGCTATAAAATATACAATTTAGAAGCATGGGATAAAAGTGATATTGAGAGATTATTGATAAATAATAATCTTGAGAATATCAATTTAGATTGGAATCTTAAACTATCAGATTTATTAATGAAAAAGAGTAATGGAAATCCGTTATATTTAACTTATCTTATTAGTGAGATAAAACGCTATAGCCCTGCTGTTATATCAGTTGATCTAATAGAGAGTTTTCCACCATATAGTAATAATCTATCTGACTATTATGATTACATAATGTCAAAAGTACCAGAAAGTGAAAAAATTCCGCTTATATTATCCGGTGCACCCTTTTATTTAACTAAAGAGGAATTAATGGAGGTTACTGGTTTAGGACAAATTGTAGGACAAAGTCTAGAAGCAATACAAAGTATACTGAAATTTAATGCATGTAATGGCGGTTATACAATATATCACGAAAGTTTTAGAAGGTATATAGTGGAATCACTTGAAAAAAAAGAAGTTAATGTAGCAGTAGCAATATACAAAGATTTAATCGAATGGCTTAAGAATAAGGGGTTGTAAGCGGTCAATACTTTTGGATAAAAAACGGCCAATAATTTTGGACGATTTTTTCCAGTTATTTAATTCCCCTGTGGATAAAATTAACGGGG
>NZ_JONT01000059.1 GCF_000711975.1 Desulfofalx alkaliphila DSM 12257
CTGTGGCAAGGCGGTGCGGGTATTGCTGATATTGCCAAGCAAGTACGACCGGCAACAAAATCACTCCGCACAGAGTGGGATGCGATAGATGAGGTAGCGCTGCTTATTATACATCTATCCCGGCAGGGGTGCATTAAGCCTAGGCCGGGCGGGATATTCGGAGGTGATGGCATGGCGGTGGGGTGAGAAGGCACCGGGCAATGATATTAGGCCATGCTTGGGAGCGGTGGCAGGAGAGGTCAGGCTCAAAAATAAGTAGAGCAAAACTATCTAAGAGGCGGTGATATAGGGTGGCAGCACAACACAAGCGACCGGGCAGAACGGCCCGCTTGGAACGCATAAGGCGAGTGCAGGAACGACAGAAAGGGCAGGTTAAGGTAACTGTATATACAAAGCCTAAAAGGGCGATGGATGGCGTTGGAAGGGTGGTGGCTGTCGGTGAGTACATCGCATGAGGATAAACGGTGTGGTACCTGCCGCTATTGGGATACCACAAAGCGAACCTTGCCGGACACCGGTAAGTGCAAATTGGATGGCAAGAAGCGCTTTCAAAATGATATGAAAGGATGTCTAGGATGGAAGGTGAGAGAGTGAGCAACCAAAGCATGTATGGGCTATGCGAGTAAGTTAATACACATTCCAAGAACAAGGAGCATCTCATACTATTAAGGAGGGAAATATGAAATTATTTTGCAGACATGAGTGGGAGTATAAGAAAAAACCAGACAAAGTGGTATTAGTGCAATGTAGAAAGTGTGGTAAAACAGATTTTCATAGTAAAAATAAAAAATATATATTCACTAAAATTGTTGGTAGAACATACTGTTGGTGTCCCAAGTGTAACAATGATTTAATTAGAGATAGTTTTATATCAGATGAAGATGGAATAGTGACTTATAGATGTAGTTGGTGTGGACACGAGAGTATGTGGCATTTTACAATAGCACCAATACCGATACTGTTAAAAAATGATTAGTTTAACATTATGTTTTTTATACGAAGGAGCGAAGAATCAATGAATGGTGAATGGGTGGAGTTAATTCACAAAGATTTTGAGTTTGATTTCAAGGGCGAACCAACGGGACATTATGCAAGAGGTAGAATTGTTAAGTGGTACGACAATGAATTTTGTTTAGTGGAGTTATTTTGTAATGGTAAGAGGTATAAAGTAAGTAAACAAATAGTAGCACATAACAAACTTAATGTGCAATAAGAAGGAGGGACAATGTGAGCAAGTTTGATTACTTTAATTTTTCCGATGGAAGCTGGGATACTGAATTTGTTGTGCATGCAAGAAAATTTACAAAAGAAGAAGCCGTTGAATTATGCATACAAGAAAATGATTGGCTGTTCGATAAAAAATACTGCAACGGTAAATTACACAGAGAACCCACTATCAATGATGTGGCTGAAAGAACAGTTAGGTGGTATCCAAAAGTTCCAGAATTCTGTGATATCGATAGCACTAATGGTTGTTACAGTTATTGCAAAAAAGGGGAAAGAGGAAGTTTCCCAGTGTGGGTTATCGAGTTTGAAACCCTTAGAGAATAATTGTACATTCCAAACTTAATGTGCATATATAACGGGCGGAAACATAACCGCCCGCCAAGGAGGGTAACATTATGCTTGCCTACCGGGGCAAAAGACGGCAGTTAGTAAGGATACTGCGCCAAACAAGCACCGGAGCAGTGGCGCAGTATGAGCCGGTAGAAGAACCCGGCAACAGGTACATGCCGTTAATAGAAAACGGCAAGAATGTGGAACGATTTGAACTGGTGGAGGAAAGGCAGCTAGATATATTTG
>NZ_JONT01000060.1 GCF_000711975.1 Desulfofalx alkaliphila DSM 12257
AGCGTGCGGGAGATTAAGCTTAGGGCATGGGATAAGCTAGAAGAAAAAAGGACCCTCACCGGGCCCCAACCTCACACTAAGTATAACACAGTCCGGTGGGGGTGGACAAGTGAAACTCAAAAGAGCGGCATATAGACACATAGAAGCGGAGATTTACGCTTATTATGATACATTGCAGGCTATGGAGGAATTAAGGCGAGATATCATTCTGGCTGGCGGTACGCATGATGCATATGGTGCCGTGGTAGGTGATAGATACGCCGGCACCAGCATTGTAGAACGCCGGGCGACAAAGCTGGCTGACAGTATATTGCTCCGGGAAATGGAGCGAATTACGAAAGCCATAGCGGACACCTACGCCCGGGCAAAGGAGGAAGGCCGCCGGGTGGTATGGGTGAAGTATGGACTGGCAATTGGCTGGGAACCGCCGGCGGAACTTGCAGCGCGGATGGAGGGGCGGAATAGGTTTGATATGTCGCCAGACGATATGGCGGAAGTGCTGAACGTGGACCGGGCGACGTTTCACCGGTATCGGTCGGGGTTCGTTTATGGAGTAGCCGAAAGGTTGGGGTGGTATTGATATGACTATTTTTGATGAATAGTAACCCTGTGTTAACTTTCATGGTGGTTAGGAGGGATTATATTGATACCTTTGCCGCAAAAAAAATATCAAATAATTTATGCAGACCCGCCTTGGGAATATAAACAAAGTGGAAGTAAAACAAATTCAAGAGGAATGGCTAAACAACATTACTCTACGATGTCAACAGAAGATATATGTAATTTGCCAGTAAGAGAAATTTGCACAGATAATGCTATATGTTTTATGTGGGCAACATTCCCGAATATAGGCGAGGCTTTAAAGGTTATGAAAGCATGGGGTTTTGAATATAAAACGGCAGCATTTGTATGGATAAAAAAGAATAAAAAATCATGGACAAATTTTTGGGGTATGGGTGCATATACAAGAGCAAATGCGGAAGTTTGTTTGTTAGGCATAAGCAAAAAAACAAAAGCAAAACAAATGGTAAAAAGACATGACATACACCAAATAATTGAATCCCCTGTTGAACATCATTCTAAAAAACCTGACATTGTAAGAGATAAAATTGTTCAATTGCTCGGAGATTTACCAAGAATTGAATTATTTGCAAGACAACAAGTGACAGGATGGGATAGCTGGGGTGATGAAATTCCATAAATCAAGAAGTTAAAAGAAATATCATTAGGTATAAAATAAATCTGCGGCTTTTCTGCGACGACTTTCATGGTGGTTAGGAGGAGTGTGAATACTATGGCTAAAGTTTTATACAAAATCGACCGTGGAAGAAAATGGCATGAAGAAATGGCGTTGAAACACTATTTAAAATATTGCACCAGTGAAAAGTGTATTCGAGGGCCAGAGCATCAAAAGAAAGCAAACTGGCATGAAGGATTTTGTCTTGAATGCGTATTTAATCCTTACAACATGGAGGATGAGTAAGATGTCTGCCAAGTGTGATATGTGCGGAAGCATGACTAAATATAAGTATGGAAATGCTGAATCTAAAAAATTAGACGGTACTAGAGTGATCTGCATATTATGGAGTAGCTGAAAGGTTGGGATGGTATTGATAGGTGGTGTTAATGTTGCAACCCATACTGAAATATCCTGGTGCAAAGTGGAGGCTGGCAAAATGGATCATTGAGCAAATGCCACCGCATAAGGTA
>NZ_JONT01000061.1 GCF_000711975.1 Desulfofalx alkaliphila DSM 12257
GCGGACGCTGTAATATTGGCAGCAAGTACGTCTGCAAAGACGGCCCGGTATTTACCCTGGCACAACTTAAGAAATTGCCTAACGAATATTAATTAGGCGAATAACACTACCCGAAAGGTTTGAAGGGGAGGAGCGACTATGGCTATTAATGCTGCGAAATTTGATCCGACGTTTGTTGATGAAGTTGCCAGTAAAGCCAAGAATATTGATTTTACCAAGTGCTTAACCTGCGGCATGTGCACAGCGGGTTGTGCATATTCAGATGTCCATCCCGACAATGACCCCAGAAAATTTTTGCGTAAAATTGTACTGGGCATGCGGGAAGAGGCATTAAACGATCCCTTTGTGTGGTACTGCACCATGTGCGAGCGCTGCACCGTTGAGTGCCCCATGGGAGTTAACATTGCCCTATTAACCAGAACCCTGCGCGGCCAATTTGGACTGCCGCTGCCAGGTTTTATGCAGCAAGTTGTCGATGAGACCATTACCTCGGGAAACCAGATGAACGTTTCCCAAGAGGACTATGATGAAACCTTGGAATGGATCGAAGAGGAACTGCAAGAGGAACTGGGCGATCCCAACTATAAGATTCCCATTGATGTTGAAAATGCCGATTTTCTCTTTGGCATGAATGCCCGGGAAATTAAGTACTATCCCCACGAACTACAGGAAATCTTAAAGATTTTCTACTATGCCGGCGCCAACTATACGCTGAGCAGCAAGAAGTGGGATGCCACCAACCTGGCACTTTTCTCCGGAAACAACCATGACTTTTGGACCATTACTAAGCCCATGCTGGAGGAAGTTGTGCGCTTAAAGGCTAAAGAGTTGGTGGTTACCGAGTGCGGTCACGCCTTTAGATCCGTTCGTATGGGCTACAAACAATACTGGGAGGGCCCGGAATTTCCCATCCGCAGCGTACTTGAAGTGTATGCCGAATGGATTCGGGACGGAGTAATAAAAGTTGATAAAAGCAGAAACCCCAAACCTACAACAGTGCACGATCCCTGCAACTTGGTGCGGAAAGAAGGGGTTTACCAGGCACATCGTTATGTAATGGAAAACATCTGTGAAGACTTTAGGGATATGGTTACAGACCCGAAATACAACCTCTGCTGTGGCGCCGGTGGCGGTGCCCTGGCCATGCCGGAATATAAGGAGCAGCGGATACTAAAGGGCCGCCGCAAGGCCGATCAAATTGAAGCGGTGGGCGCTGAAGTTGTGGCAGTACCCTGCCATAACTGCATAGACCAATTCAATGATATTAACAAAGAGTACTTTAATATGAAGAAGGAAATGGTTCACGTTAGCCCCCTCTTGGCCCGAGCGCTGGTTATTCCGGGCGAAGAGGAAGAAGAGGCTGAACAGGAGTAAGTTAAATTAAAACATAATATGGTATCATGCTTCCCAGGCCGTGAACCCACCGTTCACGGCCTGGCGAGCTATAATAAAAGTTTAAAATATTTAATGAGGGCGAAATCCCGTTCTAGTTAAACCTTAACAGAGAGGACGGATGTGATAAAACTATGAGTACAAAAAAGATAGGAAGTGTACTGGTATTAGGTGCAGGAATTGCAGGTATACAGGCATCACTGGACCTGGCCGAGTCAGGCTA
>NZ_JONT01000062.1 GCF_000711975.1 Desulfofalx alkaliphila DSM 12257
CTGTGGCAAGGCGGTGCGGGTATTGCTGATATTGCCAAGCAAGTACGACCGGCAACAAAATCACTCCGCACAGAGTGGGATGCGATAGATGAGGTAGCGCTGCTTATTATACATCTATCCCGGCAGGGGTGCATTAAGCCTAGGCCGGGCGGGATATTCGGAGGTGATGGCATGGCGGTGGGGTGAGAAGGCACCGGGCAATGATATTAGGCCATGCTTGGGAGCGGTGGCAGGAGAGGTCAGGCTCAAAAATAAGTAGAGCAAAACTATCTAAGAGGCGGTGATATAGGGTGGCAGCACAACACAAGCGGCCGGGCAGAACGGCCCGCTTGGAACGCATAAGGCGAGTGCAGGAACGACAGAAAGGGCAGGTTAAGGTAATTGTATATACAAAGCCTAAAAGGGCGATGGATGGCGTTGGAAGGGTGGTGGCCATTGGTGATTACATCGCATGAGGATAAACGGTGTGGTACCTGCCGCTATTGGGATACCACAAAGAGAACCTTGCCGGACACCGGTAAGTGCAAATTGGATGGCAAGAAGCGCTTTCAAGATGATATGAAAGGATGTCTAGGCTGGAAGGTGAGAGAGTGAGCAACTTTTGGCAACCGGTTATCAAAAAAAGATGATTGAAGCGTAGTTACACACCATGTCATAAATGCGAAGGAGGAATAAAATGAACGATTGTGATTATTGTTCACAAGAAATAGTTAATTTAGAAGAGTTTGAAGCAGAAGATGGAACTGTAAGAAGTCTTAAAATAGTGTACTTGCCAAAATACAGACATATACAGGTCAAAATAATTGATAATGAAGGAATGTCTATTAATTTTGGAATAGATAAAAGAATTAATTACTGTCCTATGTGCGGTAGGAAATTAATATACCGCATATAACAAACTTAATGTGCAATAAGAAGGAGGGACAATGTGAGCAAGTTTGATTACTTTAATTTTTCCGATGGAAGCTGGGATACTGAATTTGTTGTGCATGCAAGAAAATTTACAAAAGAAGAAGCCGTTGAATTATGCATACAAGAAAATGATTGGCTGTTCGATAAAAAATACTGCAACGGTAAATTACACAGAGAACCCACTATCAATGATGTGGCTGAAAGAACAGTTAGGTGGTATCCAAAAGTTCCAGAATTCTGTGATATCGATAGCACTAATGGTTGTTACAGTTATTGCAAAAAAGGGGAAAGAGGAAGTTTCCCAGTGTGGGTTATCGAGTTTGAAACCCTTAGAGAATAATTGTACATTCCAAACTTAATGTGCATATATAACGGGCGGAAACATAACCGCCCGCCAAGGAGGGTAACATTATGCTTGCCTACCGGGGCAAAAGACGGCAGTTAGTAAGGATACTGCGCCAAACAAGCACCGGAGCAGTGGCGCAGTATGAGCCGGTAGAAGAACCCGGCAACAGGTACATGCCGTTAATAGAAAACGGCAAGAATGTGGAACGATTTGAACTGGTGGAGGAAAGGCAGCTAGATATATTTG
>NZ_JONT01000064.1 GCF_000711975.1 Desulfofalx alkaliphila DSM 12257
TAAGCCATGCCCACTTTGACGGACACCAGACCGTGATCGTATAATTAAATCACGAGAGGATGTCGATTGTGGGTAAAACAAGTAACAGATATGATGATGAATTTAAGGCTCATGCTGTTAGCCTGGTGGTAGATAAAGGCCGGCCAATAAGCGCAGTAGCCGCCGACCTTGGTGTCTCCCAGCCTGCTCTGAGAAGATGGGTAAAACTGAGTACTGAGCCAGAGGATTCGGTTGACAAGCGAATTGCCGAGCTTGAAGCTGAAAACAAAGCGCTCAAAAAAGATCTTTCGGACGCAAAGGATACCGTTGAAGTGCTAAAAAAGTCCGTAGCCATTTTCATAAAACCGTAGAAGCAGCTACACCCAGTGAGAAATATGAATTCATCAAAGCTCACGCCTCCGGGCATTCTGTGGTGAAAATGTGCGATTTATTGAAAGTGTCCCGGAGCGGGTATTATGATTGGATGGGCAGGTCGCCATCTGAGCGATCTCGCAAGCATGCAAGGATTCTGAAAAAGATTAAGGCTATCCATAAAAAGTTCCCTATGTACGGCGTGGATCCTATTTGGGCTGAGGTAAAAGAATCAATCCCCTGCAGTCGCGGCACAGTTTATCGACTGATGCGAGAGCATGGAATACAGTCAAAGCGTAAGAGTAAGTGGAAAGCTACGACCAACAGTAAGCATAACCTGCCTGTTGCCCCAAATTTACTGAACCAGGACTTTGATGTTGAAACTCCCAACACTGTTTGGGTTAGCGATATAACCTATAATTGGACTGAAGAAGGATGGCTCTACACCGCTATTATCAAAGATTTATGTACAAAAGAGATTGTTGGATATGCAATGGACAAAAGAATGACAAAAAAGCTTGTGATCAAAGCACTATTGATGGCGCTAAGGAAAGCCAAACCTGGTTCCGACCTAATTTTTCACTCCGACCGCGGTAGTCAATATTGCTCTAAAGCTTTTCGAGCTCTACTTGAAGAGCACCAAATCCGTCAAAGCATGAGTCGCAAGGGCAATCCCTATGATAATGCACCAGCAGAGAACTTCTTCAGCTGCTTAAAGTGTGAATGTACTAACTTCCTGCATTTTAGAACCAGAAGAGACGCTAAACAAACGATTTTCGAGTACATTGAGATCTACTACAATAGGCAAAGACGACATGCCGCATTAGGGTGGATTAGCCCGCTGAAATACAAGCATCAACTGGCCGCTATGGCGGCTTAAAATGAACTAGCTAGCAAATGAAAGAAAATCTAAGCTACGTACACGCAATGGTGTCCAGAAAACTGAGAATGGCTCA
>NZ_JONT01000065.1 GCF_000711975.1 Desulfofalx alkaliphila DSM 12257
AGGGGGGGATACCCTGTCTGTCCAGCTCTGGCCAAGAGCGGTAAGCGCTCCGTTATCTCTATCATGCATCTTGTTATGGCATTCATGGCAGAGGCTAATCATATTCCAACTGGCCAGCTTCCACTCTGGATACTGCTCCAGCGGGTATATGTGATGCACCGTTGTCGCTGGTGTAGTCCTGCCGTACCGCCGACATTCCCGGCACAGATATTCATCCCGGCGCAAGACTCTCTCCCGCTGTCGCTGCCACTTCTGTGTTTTGTATAGATTCATATCATCACCCCAAAAAGAAAAAGCCCGGAGGCTCATTTTATCTTTATCCAATTTCACACCAGGCCCCGCCCCTGCCTCGCGATGGTGTGTACTACCCTCCGTTTCCGGCATCCATGATTTTGGCTACACGGCTTGGTCTATTTGGGTCAATGTCTAAACAAAAAAGCCGCCCTCCCGGACGGCTCCTGTGTTTGTTTTACCACTTTTTGCGACCTCGCCTTTTTGCATCCATTTTCTCCCGCCTCATTCCGCCAGCACCGCCTTTTGGTATTTTCTCTTTGCCCCATCGGTTGGGTATACCCTCTCGATGTAATCTGCCACACTGTCAACACGCCCAAGAAGCCCTCCAAATGCCTTATATAACACATCTATTTTACTGTGTGTCTTTAGCCCTTTGTATCTGCTACTGCATAATATCTTCTTTATCAGAGGCGCATCGTCTTTTGTCCCACGGTGTAATACCGTTGCCTCAAGTGCATTAATGGGGCTGCTTGCGAGTGACCACGGCCAATAAACCTTAATGTTACCTTTTTGGTATTTTGTAAAATCGTATCTTTTTATTTTTTCTCTAAAATTAATAGGATTAACAGGCTCACACTCCATCGGAGTAAATGGCATCGGCATAAAATGAGGAGATACTATAACGATATTAAGCCTATTTTTGTGCTTTCTGCAGCATGATGTTATAGTGTCCAATAATTCCTCCGGGGAAAAATCACTTTCAAATGGATACCCAAGCAAGCAATACAATTTGAGGCTTAAATAGTCTTTAGGTTGTTCGTATATCTCGTTAATCTTGTTAATAATTGTCTGGTTTGAAATCGGCTTATTAATTATTTTCCTTGTCTTTTCATCAATCCCATCAACTGCCGTCACCAGGTCTTTATTTTTGTAAGCCGTCCAGTCAACTTCCTCAAGCAGGGTCTCCCGGTCAGCTACTCCGCTATGGTATATATCGGTCTTAGTCTTGTATTTATTTTTCCAGCTATATTCGCAAAAATAACATTT
>NZ_JONT01000066.1 GCF_000711975.1 Desulfofalx alkaliphila DSM 12257
ATGGCGCATGCCATGATATTGAAAGGGCTTACCGCTGATAGATGAGTCCGCGTCCCATTAGCTAGTTGGAGGTGTAACGGACCCCCAAGGCAACGATGGGTAGCCGGCCTGAGAGGGCGATCGGCCACACTGGAACTGAGACACGGTCCAGACTCCTACGGGAGGCAGCAGTGGGGAATATTCCGCAATGGGGGAAACCCTGACGGAGCAACGCCGCGTGAGGGAAGAATGCCTTCGGGTTGTAAACCTTTGTTCTATGGGAAGAAGAAAGTGACGGTACCATAGGAGTAAGCCCCGGCTAACTACGTGCCAGCAGCCGCGGTAACACGTAGGGGGCAAGCGTTGTCCGGAATTACTGGGCGTAAAGGGCGTGTAGGCGGTTGATTAAGTTAGAGGTGAAAGCCCAGGGCTTAACCTTGGGATTGCCTCTAAAACTGATTAACTTGAGTGCAGGAGAGGGAAGTAGAATTCCTAGTGTAGCGGTGAAATGCGTAGATATTAGGAGGAATACTCGTGGCGAAGGCGGCTTCCTGGCCTGTAACTGACGCTGAGGCGCGAAAGCGTGGGTAGCGAACAGGATTAGATACCCTGGTAGTCCACGCCGTAAACGATGAGTGCTAGGTGTTGGAGGTATCGACCCCTTCAGTGCCGTAGTTAACGCGCTAAGCACTCCGCCTGGGGACTACGGTCGCAAGACTGAAACTCAAAGGAATTGACGGGGACCCGCACAAGCGGTGGAGCATGTGGTTTAATTCGACGCAACGCGAAGAACCTTACCAGGGCTTGACATCCTTTGCCCGTCCTAGAGATAGGACCTTCTCTTCGGAGACAAAGAGACAGGTGGTGCATGGTTGTCGTCAGCTCGTGTCGTGAGATGTTGGGTTAAGTCCCGCAACGAGCGCAACCCCTACTGTTAGTTGCCATCACGTAAAGGTGGGCACTCTAGCGGAACTGCCGTTGACAAAACGGAGGAAGGTGGGGACGACGTCAAATCATCATGCCCCTTATGTCCTGGGCTACACACGTGCTACAATGGCCTGTACAGAGGGAAGCGAAACCGCGAGGTGGAGCAAATCCCAGAAAGCAGGTCTAAGTTCGGATTGCAGGCTGCAACTCGCCTGCATGAAGCAGGAATCGCTAGTAATCGCAGGTCAGCATACTGCGGTGAATACGTTCCCGGGTCTTGTACACACCGCCCGTCACACCACGAAAGTTGGCAACACCCGAAGCCGGTGGGCTAACCTTTACAGG
>NZ_JONT01000067.1 GCF_000711975.1 Desulfofalx alkaliphila DSM 12257
ATAGGAAACATTGTCTAACCGGGTTAATTTGAAAAAACTCTTCAGGTTAGGAAGAGGATAAAGAGGCAAGTGACAGTAGGTGATGTACATCCCCAAACAGGGAAGGGTAAATGGCATCCTTTTAAAAATGAGATGGGGCAAATTGATTTGCTGGATACTCGAGGTTTAGGCGAATCAAAAAAACCAGAGGAGGAAATTACCGAAGATAGTCCACTTGATCAAATTAAAAAAGAAGTAAAAGAAAAATGCCCAGATGTAATTTTATTCTTATGTAAAGCCAAAGAAGTTGGTTCAAGAACCAAGGAGGACGCTTTACAATTAAAGGAAGTATGTGATTTAATTTATAACGAACATGAGTACGACGTTCCAATAATTGGGGTATTAACACAAGTTGATGAACTGACACCTCTATCGGACAGTAATCCACCATTTTCTAATCCCAAAAAACAGGAAAATATTAATGAAGCGCTTAAGGAACTTAGTAAAATAATAGAAGAGGTTATAGCAAAACCCATAAAGGTCATACCTGTGTGTGCATACATGGAGCTTGATGGTTATAATATTGCCTATGATCGGCGGTGGAATATTGATACACTATTAAACTATTTGGTTGTACAACTGCCTCATGAGGCTCAGTTAATTCTCGCAAAGGTAGCTAAGGTTAAATCAGTGCAAAGAAAAACTGCAAAGAAAATAGGGGTTGGCATAGCTGGGATAACGGGTTTAATAGGTAAAAATCCTATCCCAATAGCGGACATGCCTTTGATTACCTCGTTACAGCTAATGATGATTACTACGATTGCAATAATTGGTGGTACAAAGGTTAGTAAGGAATCAATTATTGAATTCTTAAGTGCATTGGGGTTAAGTGTCGGAGTAGGTTTTGCTTTAAGGCAAGTAGCGAGACAAGTTATAAAAATGTTCCCAGTAGCGGGGAATTTCATTTCTGGTGCAATAGCAAGCGCAGGCACATATGCCCTGTGTGAGGCATCAATAGCATATTTTATTGATAAAAAATCTGCTGAAGAGACTAAACAGATCTATAAAGAACAATTTGAAATAAGGAAAAGGTGTGTTTGGCAAGTAGAAAATTCATAGTTTGGCAGTTAAGATGTGCATAGCATCCGTATTTAGTTAATTAATGATTCTGCCTGCTAACTATCGA
>NZ_KL544001.1:0-45760 GCF_000711975.1 Desulfofalx alkaliphila DSM 12257
ACAGCGATCAGGGTAGCCAATTTACTTCGAAGGAATTTGTTCGCTCATGCGAAGCCCTGTTCATCCAGCAAAGCATGAGCCGAACAGGCTGTCCCTATGACAATGCACCGATCGAGCGCTACTTTAACACCTTGAAACATGAGCTGATCTATCTTTTCGAGTATAGAACTGAACGTGAATTGGATGCTGCAGTAGCGGAATTTGCCTACGCTTGGTATAACCGAGTACGGCCTCACACGTTCAATGGTGGTCTAACACCGGCTGCTGCCAGAGTGGCTTGATACTATGTGCTGGTGTTACAATTTTGCTTGACCACGTCACCTTCAATACTCCAGCAGAGAAATTATTGGAATAGAAAAAGGCGGCGAAGAACTTTTTTTGTAATTATAATCATCCACTTTTATAAAAAAACAGTGGATGATTTTTTAATATAAAAAGCATTGTCAAACTGTTGACAGGTATCATTGATTCTTATGACAAGAGGGGTGTAGTGGTGAAACTTTAGATAACATGGGATATGTTGTCGATTTAAAGGATTGTATAAATTAATGACGAAAACACACATAAAAATAAAAGAGGAGCTAGGTTTATGCATATTTATGTAACTTTTAAACCAACGGCACCCCCCCTCGTTTTGCCTATACATTACAACCATATAGTTCAATCGGCCATTTACTCTAATTTACTACCGGAAAATGCTTCTTTCTTTCACAATGAAGGTTATATGGGTGGTGGTCGAAGGTATAAATTATTTGCGTTTTCAAGGCTTGTTGGTAATTGCCGGTTTAATAAGCAGAAGGGCGAAGTTTCATTTTCCGAGGAGATGAAATTGGTAATCTCCTCACCTTCAAAAGTTTTTTGTCATTCTATAGTTAACGGCTTGATTAGTGCAAATACTATTCGTCTTGGTAGAACAACTGTCAAAGTGGAAAGCATCTATATAGAAGACAATCGAATAGTAGACAGCAAACTAGTATTAAAAACACTCTCTCCTATAGTAACTTATAGCACGCTAGTGAAGCCTGACGGTAGAAAGTACACGGTATATTTTCAACCCGGGGAACCAGAGTTTAACAAACAACTGACTAATAACTTAATAAAAAAGTACGAAGCAAATTACAATGAAAAAGCACCTGCTGAAGACTTAAATATTAAAGTGCTGGGTTCGCCTAAATTACATGTAATGAAATACAAAGACTTTATTATTAAGGGTTATAGTTGTCGTTTAAAGTTGTTCGGTCACCAAGAATTATTAAATATAGCCTTGGCGGCAGGTTTAGGCTCTAAAAACAGTCAGGGTTATGGCTGTATGGCGTTATGTCAATAAACCAACCTTGCTTTTTAATAACGCAGGGGTGGACGACTTTATCCACCCCTATACTGTAAACCAATGAAAGCCGACAGGGCTGTCGGTTGCTAGATTAGTAAAACACCGGCCGTGCCTAATTTTCCACCTGCTGTTTGCTTCCAAAACTAACGCTTCTACTTCTGGGAAGTTCCACCGACACATCTTCATTTTCCAGTATCTGCATTATCTTGAAGTTTACATCTTCTTTAACACTTAAAAACTCTTCCCAATCTGTTGTAACTGTAAAGAAATACAGAAAGATTTCCAGATTGGATTTGCCGTAATTATCAAACCTTACAAAGATGGTTTCTTTGTGGATATCCGGGTGTTTTTCAAGCATCTCCCTAATTTGGGTTACACATCTCTTTAATTTATCCCTAGGCGTTGTAAAGGAAACTTCCAAATTAAAGGTAATTCTGCGCTTACCCATTCTTGACCAGTTTGTTATGGGTTCATGGGCAAGGGTGGAATTGGGCACAGTGGTTATTGCATCGGCAAATGTTCTTATTTTTGTGCTTCTAAAATTAATGTCTTCGACAGTGCCCTCAACGTTGGGGGTTTTAATCCAATCCCCAATGGAAAAAGGTTTATCAACTATAATAACCACACCGCCGAAAATGTTAGACAGGGTGTTTTGGGCTGCCAGTGCAAAGGCTAAACCACCTAAGCCGAGGCCGGCAATTAAACCGTTTATATCATAGTCCCATTCCTGGGCAATGATGGTAAAGGCGATAAGTATAGTGATTATACGCAGTGCCCTGGAAATAAAGGTGTAGAGGATTTTATCTACTTCCACATTAACCTTATCCTGAAATTTCTTAAACAATATTGAATGAACGTCTTGCAGGTTGTATAAACCCCAGGTAATTAGAATTATTATTGCGGTGCGGAATAACCTGGTGGCAAGCAGCTGCTGACCTTCTTCCAAAGGCAAATATACCAGGGCAGCATAAATGCCTAGCACTATAAAAAAGGCTCTCATGGGGCCTTCAAAGGCAAGCAGTGCCTTTTGGTCTGTATCTATATTAGTTCTTTTAAATAGTTTTAATACTAATTTAAAAACATAGCTTGTAAACAGTTTTCGCAGTAGCATAAAAAACAAAAATATTAAAGTGGCTATTACAAAATCTTGGGCAACGGGCGGCAGCGTATTTAGCATGCCTTCAAGATAACCCAAACTGTAGTGATACATGTCAAGCAGTTTTTGCATGATGCAAAAAATCCCACCTTTATACCTAATGTTACTTATAATTCTATAAAACAAAGGGCATGTCCTTCAAAAAACTACATAATACTTACTCTGCACAACAATACCCCTTTTCAAACTTGCCTATTGCTTGGTTTCCGAGAAGTGTTATTTTTAGTCAGTGGTGAAAGAACTTTTTTCTTTCCGGTTCATACTGTCCAGTGGTAGCAGAATAAGAACATTCGACATAGTTTTTACATGTTATCTAATTAAGATTGGTAAAATGTTGTTATATAGTATACAATCCATATTTTAAGGAGTGTTATTAAATTATGTCTGCCAGGTTTTGTTTTAAAAGAAAATTAAAGCTTGATACATATAAACATTCTAAAAAGTTAAAAGACCTACTTCCCCTACTGCTTGATCACATTCCCAATTGTATTATGCTCACAGACCTGAAGGGGCGTGTAATATATGTTAACAAATCCACTGAGATAAATAGCGGCTATACATATGATGAACTTATTGGAAAAGAACCTGGTATTCTTAATGGGGAAGAGAAGGCAGATGAAATTCAAAGGGAAATTATCAGCCATATGAAACAATTAAAGAAGTGGTCGGGAGATATACTACAAAGGAAGAAGGATGGTTCGAAGTATTTAGCTGAATTTGAAGTCTTTCCCATATGGGGGAGAGATGGCAGACCCCTTGCTTGGGGAAGTATACAACGTGATATAAGTAAAAGAAAAAGTGCTGAAGAACAATTGCGGTTTTCCGAGAAACGTTTTTCCACAATCTTTAATCTTAGCCCGGTTTCCATGACAATACTAAGATATGAAGACTTGCGGTGTATTGATGTTAATGACAGTTTTGTTGATACCACCGGCTACTCCCGTGATGAGGTAATAGGCAAAACTCCTCTGGATATTAATATATATTTTGACCCCAATGACCTATTGAAAATGAAGAAAATATTAGCTGAACAAGGTTTCATTAGAAACCATGAGGTATGGTTTGTGCGCAAAAACGGTGAACCTTTTGTGACCCTTTTGTCCGTAGATGTCGTAACATTATGGGGTGAGCGCCTCTTATTAACAGCCGCTAAAGATATAACCGAGCTGAAAAAGTATGAGGAAGAAATGGCACACCTTGGGAGGATGGAAGTAATTGGCCAAATGGCTGCAGGCATAGGGCATGAGGTTAGAAATCCAATGACCACCGTAAGGGGCTTAATACAAATTCTGAAAGAAAAACAGGACTGCTCAAACTATAAGGATTACTTTGATATTATGATTGATGAACTGGATAGGGCAAACTCTATTATTACAGAGTTTTTATCAATAGCAAGAACAAAACATATAAACAAGTCCAAGGGAAATCTAAATCATACACTGGATTCGATTTACCCTCTTATTGAAGCCACTGCCATGAATAAAAATATAAATGTAATCATAAACAAAGGTGATATACCGGATTTAATGATAAATGAAAAAGAAATAAAACAATTGGTGCTGAATATTTTCTCCAACGGCCTTGATGCAATGCCTAATGGAGGAAATTTATTTATTAGTACCTATACCAATAATGATCGTGTTATACTTGCTATTAAAGACGAGGGATATGGCATTGATTCAGAGGTGCTGAAAAAACTGGGAACCCCATTTGTTACAAACAAGGAACAGGGTACAGGATTAGGTTTAGCCATTTGTTATGGAATTGCTGCCCGTCATAATGCCGTTATAGAAGTAGACACAAGCCCTAATGGCACAACCTTTTATGTTAAATTTTCAAATAAAAGTTCATAAACACTAAATTGGTGAGCTGAGCAAATTAAGGATTATGTTGCAATAACAATATTATAACGATATAATCCCGCTAATAATTGTTAACGGAGGATGAATAACAGTGAAAATAACATCGGATCAAGTAATTTTTCGTTTTGAACCGGAGCTAAAACCGGTAGCTCATGCTGACAGCGGTGATATAATCATCTTTGAAACCAAGGACTGTTTTGGGAATCAGGTAAATTGCAGCACCAA
Source organism: Desulfofalx alkaliphila DSM 12257 (assembly GCF_000711975.1). Taxonomy (NCBI): domain Bacteria; kingdom Bacillati; phylum Bacillota; class Clostridia; order Eubacteriales; family Peptococcaceae; genus Desulfofalx; species Desulfofalx alkaliphila. The sequence goes on from NZ_KL544001.1 coordinate 4,574, forward strand.
GTCGGTGGACAGCCTTGACTGGCAGAATATAAATCCGGCTACCGGGCCGGTATACATTAATGATGCACAACCGGGGGATAGCCTCAAGGTCAGCATCTTATCCATTGAGCTTGCTGACCAGGGAGTAATGGCGGCAATGCCTGGCCTTGGTGTGCTGGGTGATACAGTAGAGAAGGCAGAATTTAAAATTATACCTGTTAAAGAAAACCTGGCATATTTTAATGATATTCCCTTGGAAGTAAAGCCCATGGTGGGGGTAATTGGTGTTGCCACCAAAGAAGATGTTGTAACCTGCGATACCCCCGGGCCCCATGGCGGTAATTTGGACACCACCCTTGTGTGTCCCGGCAATGAAATTATTTTTCCGGTAAGTGCACCGGGGGCACTGCTGGCCATGGGTGATGTTCATGCCCGTATGGGTGAAGGTGAAGTCTGGGTTACCGGCATTGAGATTGCAGCCAATGTTACTGTGAAGGTAGAAGTGTTAAAGAACATCCCGGTCCAAGAGCCGGTTATTATCAATAATGAAATAGTGGCCTTTTTGAGTTCTGCCCTAACACTGGATGAAGCGGTGAAAAAAGCCACTTCATATGCTGTTAACTGCCTTGTGGAGCTTGGCTTACCTTACAATGAGGCAGGGATGCTGTTAAGCGCCGCGGCAGACTTGCAAATATCTCAGGTGGTAGACCCGCTTAAAACGGCTAGAATTGTAGTGCCTAGGTGGATATTAACCAAATATGGCTTAAAAATAAATTAATGGTAAAGATGCTACGTATATCCCGATAGATAAATATTTTCTCTAACGCTTAGGAACAACACGGGGGTTGTTCCCTACAATTATATCAAATTGTGTAGGGAACGCCCCCTGTGGCGTTCCGCATTAGAAAACATAACATATGCATTTACTGTAAGCAAATTTCAGCGTTTATTAATTAATTGCACATTAATCTACTGGTGTACATTTTATAAAAATGATGTACTTAAACAAGGCTAAACCTTACTTAGCTTTTCAATGGCCTCTTTTTCATCTTGCAAGAAAAAAATATCTTTTCCTTTATTGCTCTCATATATAAAATCTCTTAAACTCTTACTTTTATATATTGAGAAATCTCCTATGATAGCTATTTTCGCATTATAATTAACAAATTTTTGCAATATCTCCCCGGCAAGCCTCGTACTTAAGTCAAAAAAGTCCTCACATATTGCTGATTTATTCAAAATCATACGATTACAACCTGTTTTATAGTTTATTGTTGCCATAAAATCCAATGCTGACTGAACATCTGTTATTAGTATCTCATTACTATTTACAACAGCGATTTCAATATTATTCTCTTTTACAATATTTATCTTCATAATAAACCTCCAAGTTTATAGTATTCTTCATCAGACATTTTCACTTAAGCACATGATGTAATTCCCCTGCCGAACTAAATTATCTAAAATTATAGCAGGGTATGGGAAAACACACAAAACCGCAAATCAATTGTCCGGTGTCATTGCCCCCTTCTTTAATTCCGTTGTCATCATTACCATATTTTGATATTCATGTTTATACTTGCTTTGTCCACACAAAGAAAATAAAATGATAATATCAACTTATTAATTATATGGAAGGCAGGTTAATGAATTGAAGAAGCGTTTTATAATATGGTTGTGCTTGGGGTTTTTAGTGGCCCTTCTTTATGTGGGATTGGCAGAGGCAAAAGGTATTCAAATAGTCATTGACGGCAATAGGGTAACCATTCCCCACGAAGACCAGCAGGCCATTATCCGAGACGACAGAGTATTTGTTCCCTTAAGGGTTATTGCAGAAAATTTGGGTGCTGAGGTAGAATGGTTTTCTGAAACTAAACAGGTGGTAATTTCTACCCTGGCAAAAAATATTAAGCCTGTCCCTAGAAATAACTATCAAAATGCTGTTGAAATTGTAATTAACGAACGAGTAATTGAACCACCCGCAGGGTATGGCAATCCCTTTATAACAGACAAGGGTCGTGTTTTAGTTCCCCTAAGACTAATTGGAGAAAACCTGGAATGTCAGGTGGAATGGATAGAAGATTCCCGTACCGTAGAAATCTTTCATAAAAATAAGGACTTCTACCCTGTACCGGGCCCAAGCCCAAGCCCCGACCCCAATGCCGATCCTGAAGTGGCAAACTTAATAAATGAATTAGCCAGTTATCAAACTAACATCCGTTTGTCAGATATGTCTTTCATTAACTCCAAAGAATTACTGACTAAAGATATTAATAGCTTTAGTGCAGCGGAAATAAATCACCTTAAGCAACTACTTAATTTACTAAAAAGATACGATAAAAATATTCAGCTGCCCAATGGACAAGTTATAGCCAGTGCAGATTTAACCATTAAGGGTGCTCCTTTGGTTACAGCGGAACAGCTCAATGATTGGCTAAGAAAAGAAACTCCACGGATCCGGGCTAAAATGCAAGAAATGGGCAGGGAGTTTATTCCTATTCCCGATTATTTGGCAGAGCTGTATATAGAAATTGGTAAAGAGTACGGGATTAGGGGTGACTTGGCATTTTGTCAAGCGGTAAAGGAAACCCACTATTTCCAATTCACCGGTGACGTCAAGCCTTATCAAAATAATTTCTGTGGATTATGGGCCACCGGGTCACCATGTTCCGGAGCCGAACCGCTAAACGGTGTTGATCCGTCCAAGGCCTGGTTTGAGAAAGGGGTACATGGCTTGGTATTTGCCTCTCCGGAAATAGGGGTAGAGGCCCATATCCAGCATTTATATGCATATTCAACACCCAAGGATATTCCTCTTCCTGCCAATAAGGAACTGTGTAATCCTAGATATGTACTGGTTAACAGGGGATCTGCAACCACCTGGCAAGGTTTAAATGCCAGATGGGCAGTGCCGGGAACAACCTACGGTCAGAGCATAATTCAAGATTATTGGATGAACAGTTATAGGTAGGATTATGGGGAATCAATCCAAAAATCCCGGCAATATTGGGTGCTGTTTATACCAAAGGGAGGAACCCATATGGATCTAATCAAACAGCCGGGGGTTGTTCTTTGTAAATTCAAAAAAGGCGATTATATTATTAGACAGGGGGAAGAAATTCAGTACCTTTACTATTTAGAGAAAGGTAGTTGCCGCCGGTCAACCATCACAGAAAAAGGTGACGAGATTGTTTTTGGCATAAAGGATTCGTCTAAGGAGTTTGTTCAACGGGTGCTGGGGGTCTTGATTTTATACAGTGACGGTGTCAGTGTAAGCAATTTTATTGCAGAAGAAGATTGTAGGTGTTATAGAATTCCCAAGGATACTTTCACTGAATATGTGCAAGACAAACCGGATATTTTAAATAGCTTAGTCTCCCTTGCCATGTACGAACTGCGTGAATTGAAAAAATCCTTTCAAGCCAGGCAGGAAGGAAAGGTAGCTAACCGACTCTGTGAGCTTTTATTAAATAATGCTTATCATAAAAATGGAAAATTAATAGTAAATAAAAAATACAGCCTTACAAAAATAAGCCAGTTTTTAGGTATCCATAGAGTGACTGTGGCAAAGATATTAAAAAGCCTGAGAGACGAAGGCGTGATTACCAGAGAAAAGGAAGGCATTGTTATCCTGGACGAAAAACAATTAGAAAATTATGCCAATGCCGAAAAAATTATAGATTATAAGTAATAAAAAACCATGGGTGATTCTACCCATGGTTTTTATCATAAGTCATATGGGTCGCTTTTTATAACCCCTTTAAAGGGGAGGATAAAGACAGCATAACAAATTACTCCTTGTAAAAAAACAACTTATTGTACTATAATAATGCACAGTGGTTTGGCTTTTTAAAGTAGTATGGTAGTGAAAATGACATAAGTTTAGATTATGGATTTATTAAAATGGTAGGGTTGTAGTATGGTGGAAAAGCTATGACGGCATAAGTATATTAGCATACTAAAAGCATTTTTCTGCCCTCCTATATTTTTTTGGGGAGGCTTTTTTATTTTCCTTCCACCGAGGTTAAATTTATTTTAGATAAAGCCAGAAGGAGCAGGGTAACTATGCAAGTGATGAGGGAAGAGGCACATCGTGGAGGGTTGCACTACGGTTGGATTATTTTATTGATGGGCATTCTGGTGGTATGTGGGGCGCTTGGTTTAGCACGCTTTGGTTTTGGAATGATACTGCCCTCTATGCAGCAAGGACTTGGACTAAGCCACGACCAGACTGGTTTTATTGCATCGGCTAACATGTTCGGTTACTTTATTAGTGCATTAGTAGCAGGTTTGTTGGCTAGTCGGTTCGGTCCCCGCATTGTTTGTGCAGTGGGTTTGGTTTGGGTAGCGCTGGCCATGGCCTTAACAGGTTTGGCAAATGATGTGTATACTGCAGCACTGGCTCGATTTCTTACCGGAGCAGGCAGTGCAGGGGCCAATGTGGCAATAATGGGATTGGCAGCAGCCTGGTTTGCCAGTAACCGTAGGGGTATGGCCATGGGGTTTTTAGTAGGCGGTTCCGGCCTCGGCATTGCTATTACCGGTTTAACAGTACCCCTGGTAAACGGGATCTTTCTAGAGGCAGGCTGGCGCTATAATTGGTTTTTGCTTGGCATCATTGCAATGCTAATGGCGATATTGGCATGGTTTATACTGCGCAACAATCCTTCGGAGAAGCAACTTACGCCCATTGGCGGTCTGCCGGATATCAATGAAATAAATCCCAAGGATGCCAGCCCCGGTGATCTTAGTATCACTAACATTATTAAAATTAAAGGCACAATTCCTTTGGCCACCCTTTATTTTTGCTTTGGTTTTTCGTACATAATTACTGCCACATATCTGGTTACGTTCCTGGTGGATGAACTGGGCTGCTCACAAGAACTGGCGGGACAGATTTGGAGCACAGCCGGAATGCTAGGGATTGTCAGTGGATTAATGTGGGGTATGCTTTCTGATCGGTTTGGACGTCGGGCTATGCTGGTGACCATATTTTTAATCCAGGCAGGGGCTTACTTGTTGTTGCAGGCCAAGTTTACCGAAGGTTTTTTACTTTGGCTGCCGGCAGTACTGTATGGGCTGACAGCCTGGAGTATTCCGGGTATAGCTGCTTCTTGTTGTGGTGACATAAGTGATGCCAGGCGGGCGCCGGCAGTATTGGGGTTCATCACCTTTGTGTTTGGGTTGGGCCAAGTGCTAGGCCCTGTGGCAGCCGGTTTTATAAAAGAATTTACCACTTCGTTTGGGGGAGCCTTTGTTTTGGCTGCGGCAGTGGCAATAATGGGAGCCTTATTCTCTAGCCGTTTAGTAATTCCCAATTGGCGAATACCCAATTCATAATATATATAAGCCGAAGAAACCCTTTTTCTAAATAATAAAAAGCTATGGTTTTTAACCATGGCTTTTTATTATTTATACAAGCCATACTCGCAAGAAAAATGTTACCAATATATCAAAAAGGGCCAAGGTGTTAGCCTGTGCTAACATCAATATTATACGCCGATGTTATAATTGTTAACAAAAGTACAATCGGATAATGTAAAGGGGGACCGGCTCGGCCCTTATGATTGTAGGTGCCTTTGAAAGATCCACTTTGCTTACGGAGTAATGGGTGTAATACTGACGCCCATTATATACACCTTTTCAATACAAAACGGTGTCACCCCATGGCCATAACAAGGGCGGTAATATTTGCCTTGCATGTGGCAATCTTAACCCCTGCGGCCTCACCCTATGCTGCTATTTTAATTGGCAATCGGGATTGGTTAGAACCAAAAGATGTTGTTAAATATGGCAGTGTGTTTTTAATCGGTTGCTTCCTGCTGTATTTGTTAATAGGCATGCCTTTGGCAAATCTTATTTACTAATAAACTAACTATCACAAAAAGGAGGATTTATAATGGCAGTTCAGTTTAAAAAGTTTGATCACATCATTACCGAGCAGTTTCGGGCAGAACAAGAATTTTTAGCGGAATACCGAAAGGGTAATTATACCTTTGCAAATCCCTATGTAAAACTAAATCCTTACCTCATTGCTCCTTTGACAGCCTTGGTGATGTTTAAAACAGCGGAGCCAACAACGGTAAGTGTCACTGTTAAAGGGAAAGAAAAGGCTGGGGATATTGGCTTTAGCTTTCCTGAAGCCACCGAACACCTGATACCTGTTTACGGCCTTTACCCCGGTTATGAAAACCAAGTTGAATTGGTGTTAGGAAACGGGGAGGGTAACCTTCTTACCATCCAGACAGAAGAAGCACCGGATTTGGTAAAACGTCCAACCAAGATTACCACCACTGCAGAATATTTCCAAGACAACCTTATGTTTCTTAGCCCCACATCTCCTGCCATGACCGCGGGCTATGATTACCGCGGAGATGTTCGCTGGTATGGTACCCTTAACTTTGTCTTCGATATAAAGAGGGCCAGAAACGGTCGCCTGTTAATTGGTACCCATCGCTTGCTGATGCCCCCATACCACACCACCGGTATTTACGAAATGGGCATGATTGGTAAGATTTACAAGGAGTATCGTGTGCCCGGCGGCTATCACCATGACCAATTTGAAATGGAAGACGGCAACCTGCTCATTTTAACCCAAGATCCATCCAGGGGCACCGTTGAAGATATGTGCGTATTGGTTGACCGCAAAACCGGGGAAATTTTGAAAGCATGGGATTACCAAAAGGTATTGCCCCAGGATGTGGGCGGCTCCGGCAGCCAAGATGCCCATGACTGGTTCCACAACAATGCAGTATGGTATGACAAGAAGACCCACACCTTAACCTTATCCGGACGCCACCAGGATGCCATTATCAACATTGATTACGACACCGGCGAATTAAATTGGGTTATTGGTGACCCAGAGGGCTGGCCCCAGGAGTTAGTTGACAAGTACTTCTTCAAGCCGGTGGGTGACGGGGATTTTGACTGGCAATATGAGCAGCATGCCTGTGTTGTACTGCCCGACGGCGACATCATGGCCTTTGACAACGGTCACTGGAGGGCGAAAGTAAAAGAAAAATACCTACCGGCCAAGGACAACTTCTCCCGGGGTGTGAGATATAGAATTGATACTGAAAAAATGGAAATTGAACAGGTATGGCAGTATGGTAAAGAAAGGGGAGAAGAATTCTTCTCAACCTACATCTGCAACGTAGAATATTACGACGAGGGCCACTATCTGGTGCACTCCGGCGGTATTGGTACATTTGACGGCGAAACCTGCAACAAGCCTCCGGTGCAGTACAGGGGCGAAGATGAGAAAAAAGTTGTACTTCGTTCAGTAACTGTGGAGTTAAAGGACGATGAAGTTGTGTACGAAATGGAATTGCCGGCAAACTACTACCGGGCAGAAAAATTAAAGCTTTACTGTGCAGAGGATGTATTAACCCTGGGTAAAGGTGAATTGTTGGGCACCTTAGGGGTTACCGAAGAGTTTACAACCATTCCCCCCACCGAACCGGGCGGCATGGTACCTGACAAATACAATGTTAAAATAGGTCTGGAGGAAGATAGGCTGATTTTCAAAGCAACCTTTGATAAAGGACAAATGGTACTGCTGCAGTTGGAAGGTGACACAAGCCATAGCTACTTTGTACCCACCACTAAGCGTCCATTCTTAGCCATGTGTGTAGGTACCTTCCAAGAAAGTGACGAGCGGGCGGTGGAATTCCCGGTGAGCAGGGAAAATCTGTCCGGTGAATTTAAAATATCTCTCATCGTGGACGAGTACAAATATGACACAGGGGTAACCGTTAACCTCTAACACTGTACCTAAAGTAATGGGCGGGCCACTGGGTCCGTCCATTACATATATTGACAATGGTTAGACATCTAACTATAATAACACTATGAAGAAAGGAAATGCACTGTCCCTGATAAGCAGAATAAGGGAAAAAGCAACCAAACTGATTATTAAAGAACTGGAAGGCCATGGGATTGAAGGTATTGTTCCTTCCCACGGTGATATTTTAGTTATCCTTTTTCAGGGCGAAAGATATACCATGAAGGAGTTAGCGGATAAAATTCATCGCACAAAACCCACAGTTACGGTACTAATAGAAAAACTGGTCCAATATGGTTTTGTTGAGAAGGAAAAAGACAGTGAAGATGCTAGGCTTACCTATGTAAAACTAACTAAAAAAGGGAGGCAGCTGAAACCGATCTTTGATACCGTTTCCGGTAGGCTAAATGCAGTTATGTACGGAGATTTAACAGAGAAAGAGGCAGAAACCTTTGAAAATTTACTGGAAAGGGTTAACGCCACCTTTGACAGGAATATGAATCTGCAGTAGATTCATAAATTTTTACCTTAATAATTAGACATCTAACTAATATAAACTTTCAGGGGGTAGAGAAAATGAATGAGGTGTTAAAAACAATCCATAGTTTGCACACAAGCCGTGACTTTTCTGAAAGGGCAGTCTCTGATGATGACTTAAATACCATCCTTGATGCTGCCGTTCGGGCTGCCAACGCCTCATCCCGGCAGAGTTATTCCATTATTGTGGTGGATGATCGAGAATTGATGAAAGAGTACTTTAATTATGTGGGCAGCAAGGCTTTAGTCTTTTGTGTGGACTACAACCGAATAGTGGACACAGCCCAACACCTTAATTACGAATATTCCTGTGACAATATCTCCAGTTTTATATCAGGCAGCACAGACGCTGCCCTGGCGGCTCAAAATGCAGTCATAGCCGCCCGTTCCTTGGGAATTGACTCAATGTTTACCAATAGTTTGCACCGCGGTGACTTGTCTAAATTCTACCAACAATTTAATCTGCCGGAGAAGTATTGCTTTCCGCTAATTACATTAATTTTAGGCTATGGCCTTGAAGAAAAGCGCGGTTGTAAAGGTAGGCTAAGGGGACCCGGTGTAATCCATTACGGTAAATATCAACCTTTAACTGAAGAACAGCTGGATCAAGTGGTGGATCAGTACAACCAACCGGAAAATAAATTAGGGCTGCCCTTCTTTAAGCCCAGTGAAGACTTCCCCAACTACCTGGATTGGTTTTTTGCAGTGTGGAGTAAACCTCAAAAATCTGAACAATTTGCAAAAATGCAAGATAAACTTTATGCCACCTTACAAAAGGCCGGTTTTATTAAGGAGGGCTTGTAGAACAAGGTGGCCAAAAACTAAAGAAGAAAACTAAAGCTTTAAGGGGTTGTGCCGAAAGGTTCAGTTTCGGTACAACCCCTTTTTAAGCCGGCCGGCTGCCTAAAAACAGCTCTTTATTGCTTCCATAACACTACTTTCATTGGGGGTATAATTATACTCCTTGCCAACAATAAAATACCTTTATTTAAAAATATCAGCTCTGTGGACCGGAAAGATTTATTTGTGATGAAGGTAAAAGGAAATATTGTTAGAATTGGTTTTATGTAGCAGAATTGAGTTTACGGCTCCTTTTCAATGCACTATCATGCTATTGAATCAAAAGATTGCATAGAGGGGGGAGGCTAATTAATGATGGAATTAACATTATACATATTGGATGTTTTTGCGGAAAAAAAGTATGCCGGCAACCAACTTGCAGTGATTAGAAATGCCAATCTTTTATCAGACAATGAAATGCAAGGAATAGCTAAGGAAATGAATTTTTCTGAGACTACCTTTATATTATCAGATAAAGCTAGAAACGGCGGTTACGATGTAAGGATCTTTACCCCTGAGGAAGAGCTGCCCTTTGCAGGTCATCCGACACTGGGGACAGCCTATGTGATAAAAGAGGAAATTATCAATAAGCCTGTTGATTCAGTAATACTGAATTTGAAGGTTGGGCAAATCCCGGTTACTTTTGAAAATGAAGTCTTGTGGATGAAGCAAATAGAACCAAGCTTTGGCAGCATAATTGATGCAGAACCAATTGCTAAATCATTGGGAATTGAAGTAGAGGAAATAGATACAAGGTTTAACATCCAGGAAGTATCAACCGGATTGCCTTTTATTATTGTTCCTTTAAAAACCTTAAACGCTGTAAGAAAAGCTAAAATCCAAAGCGAAGAGTTCCGTCAATTAATAAAGGGTACCGAAGCAAAGGCAATACTGGTCTTTTGCCCGGAGACTTATAAGCCCGAAAATCACCTGAACGCCCGTGTATTTGTAGATTTCTATGGCATCCCGGAAGACCCGGCAACTGGAAGCGCCAATGGTTGTTTGGCTGGGTACTTGGTGAAAAACAGATATTTTAATAACAAGCAAATTAATATACGTGTAGAGCAAGGATATGAAATCGGAAGACCGTCACTGCTGCTGTTAAAGGCAAGGGAAGAAGACGGAAGCTGCGAAGTTTTAGTGGGCGGGAATGTGATTATGGTTGCCAAGGGAGAGTTAGTTTAAATTAAGAAAAATCGGTGGACGAGAGATTCGTCCACCTTTACCTTAATTATTCACTTGTAGACTGTGCCATGGTTGCAGTTTTTTTGACGGGAAAAAATATAGATTTGTAACTATAAATAAAAACAAGGGCAAGGAGAAAAGACAATAGGTCTGCCACCGGAAAGGCCAGCCAAATGCCCTCTAACTTAAACTTAAGCGGAAGAATCAGTATTAAGGGAATTAAAAACAATATTTGACGCGAGGTGGACAGGATAAAGGCAGCCTTAGCCATTCCCAATGCCTGAAATACTGCCCCGGTCACCGATTGAATACCGACGGTAAGGGAAAGGGCAAACATAATTCTTAAGGCTGTTTGACCTATCTTGATGGCTGTACTGTCGCTTGTAAAAACCAATAAGATGGGTTTAGGAAAGGCCATAATTATGACAAAACAAACTGCCACAATGACAGTGGAAGCTTTTATGGCCAGGCTGATAGATTCACTCACACGGTGGTGTTGTTTTGCCCCGTAGTTGTAGCCCACTATGGGCAAAAGTCCTTGAACTATGCCGATAACGGGCATGAAGGAGAGCATAATAATCCTGTGGATGATGCCGAATACCCCCACTGCAATGTCTCCGCCATAGATAATCAACATGTGGTTGGCAAAGACAAACATAATACTTCCTGCCGCCTGTTGAACAAAGGCCGATGAGCCAATGGCCAGTATTTGTTTAATAATTGCAAGCTTAGGCCGTAAATAGGGCGCATAAAAGGAAAGACTGCTCTTTCCGGCGGCATAGTAGTGGATCAGGTAAACGGTTGTAATTCCTTGGGCCACCACTGCCGACAGGGCAGATCCTTTAATTCCCATGTCAAATCCAAAGATAAAAAGCGGTGTAAAGATAATATTAAGAATTGCTGAGATAAGCATGGTATACATGGCAATGCGGGCATTGCCTTCGGAACGGACAATATTATTCATGCAAAAACCAACGGCAAAGAAGAAGGTGCCGTATAAAATAATCCCTAAATACTCCTGGGCGTAAGGCAGTATACTTTCAGAGGAGCCAAATAAATATAGTATGGGTGTTAAGTATTTTAATCCAAGCACTACACCAAGGACGCTTACGATTAGTAGCAGGGTAATTATATTGCCAAATACCTTGTTAGCCTCTTCGATTTTATTAGCTCCCAGCAGCCTTGATATCAGGGATGCCCCCCCAATACCGATGGCCCCTGCCACTGCCATAATAATCAATTGCACGGGAAAGGCAATGGATACTGCAGAAACCCCCACCATTCCCACTGCTCTTTCTACAAATATTGCATTTACAATATTATATGATGCCATCACAAGCAGACCAAATGCTGCAGGGGTTGCCAGTTTTGTTAACACCTTTGGTATGGGTTCCTTGCCCAACCTTTCAATGTGTTGCTGTTTCACTAAGATTTCTCCTTTATGGTCGTTTGTTATCTATGTATACAGTTGCATTTTCAGCCATCTTCTCCAACAGCGCCAGGGCATAATCCACTTCTTGCGGGCTCATACCGTGGGTAATAACTTCAGACCACCTGTTGATGATGGAATATGCCCGGGGCTGAAAGTCCTTTGCCTTTTGTGTTAAAAAGACCAGGTTTGATCGCAAATCCTTTTGATTTTGCTTTCTGCTCACATAACCGGCCTCTTCCAGTTTGCTTATGGCCCTGGCGGTGGTTCCTTTGTCGATGTTTAAGCAGCGGGCCAGCTGATCCTGTGGTAAGCCGTCTTTTTTATATAGGACCACTAAAAAAAGAAACTGCCCTGTGCCGATCTTATATTGTTTTAATTCCCTGGCAACATAAATTTGACCATAGCGGTACAGCAATGAGATCCATTTCCCAAGAGACATGGTATCCATTATCTTCCTCCTTAGTTGTGCATACAACTAACATTATAAACAAAAAAGGTTGTCAATACAACTAAATAAAAAAATATAGTCTAATAAAAATTAAAGTAATGTTTTACAAAAAGGAACAGTAGAATTATAATGAAAAAGGACGCCGGTGAAAGAAAAGCAGTGGTTAAGCTCTTTATTAAACGGAGGCGATAAAATGCAGATAGATATAGTGAAGGATTATGATATCCTTAGCAAAAAGGCAGCCCAAATAATATCCGCCCAGATCATTCAAAAACCCAACAGTGTTTTGGGATTGGCAACGGGTTCCACCCCCATAGGAACCTACAGGGAATTAGTTAGAATGTGCAAGGAAGGCATAATAAGTTTTGCGGATGTGGTAACCTTTAATTTGGATGAATATTATGGCCTGGATGAGGATGATCCCCAAAGTTATCATTATTTTATGAGAGAGTATCTTTTTAAAGAAATAGATATAAAAGATGCAAATGCCCATATTCTTGACGGAAAGGCAGCGGATGTGGAGGCAGAATGCCGGAGGTATGAAAACTGCATTAAGGAGGCCGGGGGCATTGATCTTCAATTGCTGGGTATTGGGCAGAACGGTCATATCGGTTTTAATGAGCCCGGTGAAAATTTTGAGGCCCTGACCCATCTGGTAAATCTGCACCCAGATACAATAAGAGCCAATGCCAGGTTCTTTAATTCCATAGATGAGGTACCCACCCAGGCCATAACCATGGGTATAAAAACCATTATGCGGGCGAAAAAAATAGTACTTTTGGCCAACGGTGAAAGTAAGGCCGAAGCCATTTATCAAACGCTTAAAGGAAAGATTACACCCCGTGTACCGGCATCGGTGCTGCAGCTGCACCCGGATATTACTGTAATCATAGACGAAGCCGCAGCGGTTAAGCTGTAAGGCGCCGGCTGTGGTCGGTCAGTTTAATTTTTACAAGGCCCCCCTTGCATAATTAGCCTGTCCTATGGCAAAATATATGACAAAAAAAGGATGTAAGGGGGCGTCGTTCTATGGATGAAATATTAAAGGCAATGCAGGAAGTGGAGAAGTCCATGGCAAGAATCCGTAGAAAAATGTTCTCTGATTTTGACCGGCTGTTACCCGGCAGTTTTGAAAAAGACCATTTCGATTCATTTATCCGGGAAGCACCTTCAGCCAAAGGAGCCAATGTAAAAACTTTTAGGTACTACGCCAAAAGAGAGATGGACAGTAGCGGCAAAGATGTTAGGGAAGTATATGTGGAAGCCGACGGGGATAAAAAGTACTGGAAAAAAGACGGCAACAAGGAATGGTTTGTGGAGCCAAACAAATTGCTTAACAAATTTTTGCCCGGAAAGAACAAATAAAATTTACCCCACCGATGGTATACCCTTGCCATTGGTGGATTTTTTATTTATTATTGACTTAGCTTTGGAAGGGAATGATTTATCTGCAATTACAATACGACTTGTTAATGGATGAATTTATTGCGGTGGCTGCAAGTATTAAAGACGGTTTTATTGCACACCCCAGGGTACTTAAAGGCCTGGGATACAAAAAGGCAATATTACTGTCCTTGGCTGAGAAAAGAGAGTTCTCCCATTACTGCCAGATGCTTAAGGTAAACGGCGGGCAGATTATTGAGAAAATAAATGCCATGTCGGAAGAGGAAGGTGAGCAGCTGGCCCGGGATATCTATTTACACTGGCAGCCTGAGGAAGAGGGCGGCAGGTAAATTTTTTCAAGAAATAGATATTGACCCTTTTTTGTATTTGTGCTACCTTTAAATACAAGTAAGATATCTTAATGACTGTGATGGAGAAAAGTAGGTCAGCTTCAGCCTTCCAGGGAGAAGAAACCGTGACTGTAAGTTTCTTTAAGGTGTGACTGATTGAAGTTCTCTCCGGAGTCGCCACGCTGAAATAGCAGTAGGTGTGGCCGGGTTCCCGCCGTTAAAAGGGAAGAGGTATCGGATTATATGTCCTGTACCGGTAAAGGCGGCTTTAAGCAATTAGGGTGGTACCGCGAAATCTGGCATTTCGTCCCTTGGGGATGAAATGCTTTTTTAGTTTACCGGCAGGGTATGGTATTCCTGTACCTTTCTATGAGTGGGCTTTTTAGCCAATTAGGGTGGTACCGCGAAATTACTCTTTCGTCCCTATGGGGGTGAAGGAGTTTTTTGTTTTGAAGGGGGGCGATTATTTTTGAATTAGAAGGGATATGCGCAAGCGCTGAAATTATAATTACTAAATTAGGGAGGTTAAAAAATGAAAAAAATCATCTTGTCATTAATGGTTGTTTTAATGGCTCTTACCTTGATGGCCTGCGGCGGGGAGGAACCCGAGGCGGCAGAGGACAAAGTAAACTTAGGTATTATTCAGGTGGCTGAGCACCCCTCTTTAGACGTGGCCCGTCAGGGATTCTTAGATGTGCTCAGTGAAAACGGCTACCTTGAGGGTGAAAACCTGGCAGTGGATTATCAAAATGCCCAGGGAGACCAGGCTAACTTGCAAACCATAGCCCGTAAATTTGTTCAGGATGAGTGTGACTTGGTGCTGGCCATAGCCACACAATCTGCAGTGACAATGGCCAATGAAACCGGCGATATACCAATTTTAATTACCGCCGTTACCGACCCGGTCACCGCCAAGCTGGTTGAAAGCTTAGAAAGGCCGGGCACCAACGTCACCGGAACCACCGATATCAACCCGGTTAAAGAACAACTGCAGCTGGTTAAAGAAATTGTTCCCGGTGCAGAAAAGGTCGGTGTTATTTACAACTCCAGTGAAGTAAACTCCCAGGTACAGGTGGATCTTGCGGACCAAGCTGCCCCGGAACTGGGCTTAGAACTGGTGAAAGTAACGGTTACCGCCAGCAGTGAAGTGATGCAGGCCGCCCAATCATTGGTTGGCAGGGTTGATGCAATCTATCTTCCCACCGACAACATGGTTATTTCTTCCTTGGCGGCGGTGATTGGGGTGGCTGAAGAGAACAAGATTCCCGTTATTAGCGCAGAATCCAATTCTGTGGAAAACGGGGCGGTGGCCACCATTGGTATTGATTACTACCAATTGGGCCGCACCACCGGGGAAATGGCCCTGCGGGTGCTAAAGGGTGAAGAACCGCAAAACATGGCTATCCAGAGCCAGCCCGGTTCTGATATTGTAATTAATTTGCAGGCGGCAGAGCGAATGGGTGTCACCGTTTCAGAGGACTTAAAGAATAAGCAAATTAAAATAATTAATGAATAAAAGGTGATATAAGTGACAGCTACTGTATGGCTAGGTGTACTGGAGCAAGGTTTATTATGGGGTATTATGGTGTTAGGGGTATACATTACCTTTAGGGTGTTGAACTTTCCGGACCTAACGGTGGACGGCGGTTTTACACTGGGGGCGGCGGTGGCAGCCCGAATGATATTGGATGGCCACGACCCCTGGCTGGCCACCTCTTTGGCCCTGGTCTGCGGGATGATGGCCGGCTTGGTTACAGGGTTTTTAAATACCAAGCTGCGCATTCCGCCGCTTTTGGCAGGCATTTTAATGATGATTGCGCTGTACTCTATCAATTTGCGGGTGATGGGCAATAAGTCAATGCTGTCCCTCTTGCGCATTGATACCGTCTATACCGATGTGGCCGGCATCGGCGCGCCCCAGGCATTGGCGGTGACATGCCTGGGTTTGGCGGCTGTAACCTTAATCGGTTATTTGCTATACACCTTTTTACAAACTGAAGTGGGCATGGCTTTACGGGCCACCGGCGATAACGAGCAAATGATTAGAAGTTTGGGCGTCAATACCGATGCCAGTAAAACCATGGGTTTGGCATTGGGCAACGGTTTGGTGGCCCTAAGCGGGGCCATGGTGGCCCAGTACCAGGGTTACAGTGATGTTCAAATGGGCATCGGCATGATTGTGGTGGGCCTTGCTTCGGTAATTGTGGGTGAAGTGGTCTTTGGCAAGGGCACCTTGCTGCGGGCTCTGGTGGCGGTGGTAATGGGTTCCATTATTTACCGGGCGGTAATTGCCCTGGTGATGCGCATGGGCCTGCCCACCACCGACTTAAAGCTGTTCACCGCCCTCTTGGTGGTGCTGGCCATGTCATCCCCCATCATAAAAGAAAAACTGTCCCTTAACTTCAACTGGTTTAACGGCAAGGAGGGTGTGCAGCGTGCTACAAATGACCGACGTATACAAAACCTTTAATGCCGGCAGCGTCAATGAACGTCTGGCCCTAAACGGTGTATCCCTTAAACTGGCCCCGGGGGATGTGGTAACGGTAATTGGGGGCAATGGTGCCGGCAAATCCACTTTGCTAAATATCATTGCCGGGGTATATCCGCTGGACAGCGGCACCATAACCATTGATAACAATGCCATTGAGACCCTGGCGGAACACGCAAGGGCCACCTTTATCGGCAGGGTGTTTCAAGACCCCATGAGGGGCACTGCCGCCTCTATGACCATTGAAGAAAACCTGGCCATGGCAGTAAAAAGAGGTACCCGGCGCAGGTTAAGCCGGGGAATTAAAAAAAAGGATCGGGAATTTTTCCGGGAACAGCTGGCCCAGTTGGGTTTAGGGCTGGAAGACCGCTTGACCACCACCGTGGGTTTATTATCCGGCGGTCAGCGCCAGGCCTTGACCCTGCTAATGGCAACCCTGGTGCCCCCAAAGCTGTTGCTGCTGGATGAACATACCGCAGCCCTGGATCCCAATACCGCCCAAAAGGTGTTGGAACTTACCGAAAGGATTGTCAGGGATAATAAACTGACCACCTTGATGGTTACCCATAACATGGAGGATGCCCTGCGCATTGGCAACCGCACCATTATGATGCATGAAGGTAAAATCATATTAGACTTAAGCGGTAGGGAAAGGGCCAACACCACCATTCCTGATTTGTTGGCAATGTTCAAGAAAGCCAGCGGGCAATCGCTGGCCAACGACAGGATGCTGCTTGGCGGTTAAAAACCTTTTCATAGCTTGCTTACCGGTGGCGGACAATTATAGTCCGCCACTTTTTTATGTCAATTTATTTTAAGTATAAACCGGCTTAAAATTACCAACTTTATATAGTAGCACCTTTAGACCTTAAAACAGTGGGGGTTAACTATGGTGAATTACAAAAGCCTGATAAAAAATAACCTGTGGCTACAGCTACTGCTGGCCCTTTTGGCCATCTGGTTGGTAATCACCCTTATATTTTTCTTTCACCACCGGGTTGTTGCCAGAACGGTGGAAATACCGGGCTGGCAATTGGACGAAGCCCAAAACTTAGGGGTACAGATTAAAAAAATCAGTGTTTATGACTGGCAAAGGGCGCCCGGTTATTACCAAGGCATGGCTGGGCTGGGCCCCCTGTGGTCCTTGGGTCACCGCTTACAGGGGGAGGTGGCCGAAGGCTATTTTCAGGCCGCCGGTGCCATTGCCGCCTATTACAGCCGTCCCTATCAAAAAACAGAGGGCTATCGCATAGAAGTAGCGGGCGCCTATTTAAACGAGGGTTATACCCAGCCGCCCCGGTTTACCGTCACCGTCAATGAAGATCTGGTTATTGAAGAGGACAGTTTTACTTTGGATGTGGAAGAGGGCGGCAAGCTCAGTTATTTTACCGCCACAGCCCATGCGGACGTCGATGGGATTACCCACCTGGATGTGCAGTACCACCGGGAAGGGCAGGAGGGCCCAAAAGAAACGGCAGAGAACTTTGAGGTGGAATTGTATACCGCCTTTAATGGGCCCCTAGGCTACTCCCGCCGGTACAACCCCGAAGGGACGGTTGTGGAATTTATAAAAGACTATCAGGAGGGGAGTAAAAAGGCCCAAAGATATGTTGGGCAATGGGAAAAGACAGATAAGGGCGGGGCCAGGCAAGTTCTCCGGGCCAATGAAAAGGGGCAATTTCCCTGGAAAAACCTGCAGTGGATGCAAAAGGAAAAGAAACCCTGGTCTATCCAACGGCCCATTACAGAATACCTGGGGGAGCTTAAGGGTATAGCCGATGTTTTTGCTGTTACTTTAAGGTATGTGTCCTTGGAAGAAAAATCCGGCGCTGCGGAAACAATGGGTGAACAAAAATTTTACCTGGTGGAGGAAGGGAACCGCTGGAAAATTATTGATGTCAGCCCTTTAAATTAAAGTATTAATTGCTCAATGGCCGGTGGACAAGCAAAAAATTTAATAAAAAAGATAATTTTGACATACAGCTGACTTTCCCCTATTGCCAGATCATGTTATTATAGTTACGAGAGTCAGTTTCTATGTATATTATTAAAGATATTTATAAGCATACTCTCCATTCGACTAGAGGTTTGGCAAAAATGGCCTATGGAGGGATGAACAATGAGTTTGATGAGTAGAATCTTTTCCCTGGTAAGCTGGTCCCTGGACTGGATGCAGGTGGAGGTATCTACCTATTGTGATGCTTCCTGCGTCTACTGTCCCCGCACCGTCTATAGCGATGCCTGGATCAACAGGCAAATGCAACTGGACACCTATAAAAAGCTGCTGCCGGTATTTAAAAAGACCAAGCAGATTTACTTGCAGGGCTGGGGAGAGCCCTTTCTCAACCCGGATTTCTTTGAAATGGTAAGGCTGGCAAAGCAGATGGACTGCTACGTGGGTACCACCACAAACGGCATGTTAATTGACGAACTTAAGGCCCGGAAAATAGTGTCCAGCGGCCTGGATCTTATTACCATTCCCTTGGCATCCACCGATGAAAAGAATGATACTATCCGGGTGGGTACCAATATTGAACAGATACTTAATAACATTCAACTGATTAATAAAGCCAAAGAAAAGGCCGGTTCAGCCTATCCCAAAATCAACATTGCCTATATGCTGTTGGCCTCCCACCTGGAAAGTGCCAAGGATTTGCCAAAGCTGCTCAAGGGTTTGGGAGTAAATGAGGTGGAAATACAAACTTTAGATTTTGTTCCCACCCCCCTCTTGGAAGAAGAGTCACTGCTCTTATGTGAAGGCAGCAGTGTAGCAAAATACCTGGACGCTATGGTTAAGCAGGCAGGGGAAACCGGCATTGGCATTCACTACCGCAAAAGAAATGTCAGTGGGCAGTTTAATTGGTGCACAGAAAACATCCAGCGGGCACTGTACATTTCCTCCTCCGGCGACGTTTCGCCCTGTGTGTTTTCTAACATACCCTTAAAGCATGATAAAGCCCTGGCCTATGCCTACCAACCCTTAACCTTTGGCAATGTGCGAGATGATAAGTTATTGGATATATGGTGCCAAAAGGATTACGCCCGCTTCCGCCGCACCTTTGAGGTGGGACAACTGGTTAGCCAATGTCAAACCTGTGCCATGTTAGATTGTAAATAGAAAATGCTTTAAAAAGACCGACATCAGTCGGTCTTTTTTGCTTGACAAGGGCGCTCCGGGGCGCTTATACTGTGTATATAGAGAATACACAGTATAATGGGTGGGGGATAAATCTAATGTATATACCGATAATAAAAAACAGTCCTAAACCTGCCTATCAGCAAATAATTGATAGCATTAGAAAAAGAATATTAACCGGGGAATTAATGGCCGATGAAGAACTGCCCTCCATTCGCCGGCTGGCCAAAAACACCAAGGTCAGTATCATCACCGTGCGCCGCTCCTACGGCGATCTGGAAAGGGAAGGTTTGATTTACAGTAGGCCGGGTATGGGCTATTATGTGTCAGAGTTTAACCAACAAATGCTGGATGATGCAAAAATAAAATTAATTACACCCCTGCTGCAGGAGGTGGTGAATACCGCCAAGGAGCTGCAGCTAAATGAAAAAAAGGTAAAGGATTTATTAAATAAAATGTTAGAAGAAAAAGTGCAGAAAGGGGGCCGGCCCAATGGATAGTTATGCAATTAAGACCACTGAGCTCAGTAAAAAATATAAGGGGAAAACGGTAGTTTCAGGGCTGGATTTAAGTGTGCCCAAAGAAAGTGTCTTTGCCTTTTTAGGGCCTAACGGTGCCGGTAAAACCACCACCATAAAAATGCTGCTGGGCCTAATAAAACCCTCTGCCGGTAAAGTTTGGCTCTTGGGTCAAGGGGTGGATGACAGCAAGGTGAGACAAAGGGTGGGCTATGTGCCAGATAACCCGGAGTTTTATGGCTACCTGAATGCCCTTGATTTGGTGCGCTTATGTAAATCCCTGTATAGCAGCTGGGATGATGGTTTGGTGGAAAAGATATTTCATTTGATGGATATTCCTAAAAAAACAAAGGCAAAGCACCTATCCCGGGGGCAAAAGGCAGCCATTGCCCTGGCCCTGGCCATGGGTCCCCGGCCGGATTTAATTATTTTAGATGAACCGGCCACCCAATTTGATCCTGTTAAAAGGCAGGCCTACTATTCGCTCTTGTTTGAGGATGTGGTGGCGGCAGGGGGCACCGTATTTTTAGCCACCCACCAATTAAGTGAGGTGGAGCGCTTTGCCGATTACGCAGCTTTTATTAATAGGGGCAAATTACTGACGGTAAAGCCGGTTGCTGAACTGGTGCTTAGCGAAAAACGCATAAGGGTGGTGTTTCAGGGGGAAGCTCCCGATGATATTGAAAGGTGGACCGGGGTAAGGCGAGTTGAACGCCAGGGGAAAAGTTATATGCTGACGGTGACAGAAAATGTTGAAGATATCTACCAAAGACTGCAGCAATTACCCCACTTTGCCTTAGAACTGATCGATATGGATTTGGAGGATATCTTTTTAGAGCATGCCGGCGATAGGAGGGTCGACAGATGATTTATAAGGCGCTGATTAAAAAAGAACTGATGGAAAATCGCTGGAAGTATGCGGTAATATTGATTTGGCTGCTGGCCTTTGGCAGCACCTTATTCTTATCTTTTAAGTGGCTGGGGGACCTACTGCAGTCTTTAACCGGCCTGGAAGCTGAATTGACCAATAAATTAATGGGCGCCATGATGGAGGATTTTGCCCTCTATGCCTGGGCCAACTGGTACGGCAAGACCTTCTACCAAAGCTTAGTGCTTTTTGCCATTATCTTGGGCATGTCTAACATTGCCGGAGAAGTGGGCAGGGGCACTGCGTCATTTGTTTTTACCAAGCCCCTTTCCCGGAGGGAGATATTTTTTACCAAGTACGCCACCGGTGGGCTGGGTTTGGCATTGGTAATAACAGTTTCCACCTTTGCTGCCTGGTTGGCGTCGCAGTTTTATGGGGAAGCCCTCTCCCTTAGCTTTTTAACGGGGATACCCATGGCCTTTGCCGGCAGTTTGGTAATCTACAGCATTGCTGTTTACTGGTCGGTGGTCTTTGATGACCAAATTAAGGCCGGGGTGGCAGCGGCCCTTACCGCCTTTGTCATATCAATACCGGGATGGTTTGGCAGCACAGCCTTTTTGTCGGTATTTGTGCACATGAGGGGCTGGCCCATCTACCTAGGCCAAGATGAATGGCTGATGCCGCTGCTGGCAATGCTCTTGATAAGCGGCGCAATTTATTATCTGGGCCTGCGGGCACTGGAGAAAAAGGAATTATAATTTATCTTGGGGAGTGATTATAAATGTTATTAACCACAACAGAAATTAATACCGAGTATCAAGTATTGGGTTTGGTCAAGGGCAGTACCGTGAAAACAAGGCATTTGGGCAAAGACATTATGGCCTTCATCCGCATGCTCTTTGGCGGCAATGTGAAAGAGTATTCCGATCTGCTGGAGAGTGCCAGGAGAGAGGCGGAAGAAATAATGATTAGGGAGGCCCGGGCCAAGGGGGCCAATGCTGTGATTGGGGTGCGCTACGCAAGCAGTCAAATTGCCCAAGGGGCTTCAGAGGTTATTGTTTATGGTACAGCGGTTAAAATATAGGTGGTTCTTATCCTCTGTTTTTTCTAAAAACACTTGAGATAAGCTATTTGAGAAAATTTACTTTTCCTGTACAATAATGGGGTAAATAAAAATACAGGGGGCAATCAAAAATTGAATAACCAAGTTAGAAGAATTTATGTGGAAAAACGTCAGGGTTTTGACTTTGAAGCCCAAAACTTGTATCAGGATTTAAAGAAGAACCTGGGCATTAAAAACTTAGAAAGGCTGCGGGTGGTAGATCGCTACGACCTGTCGGGGATAAGCGACGAAGAATACAACCGGGCCCGAAGCATAATTTTTTCCGATCCGCCCGTTGATATGGTATATGACGAGCATTTACCCCTAAATAATGGTGCAAGAGTCTTTGCTATGGAATATTTGCCGGGGCAGTACCATCAGCAGGCAGATTTTGCAGCCCAAGGCATACAAATACTAACCCAAAAGGAAGTCCCCACCGTTTTGGCTGCCAAGGTAATTATCCTGGAGGGAAATATATCTGACAGTCAGTTTGCCAAAATAAAGGAATACTGCATCAATCCGGTGGAAAGCCGGGAGGCGTCCCTGGAAAAACCCCGGTCTTTAGATCTGGAGGCAGAAGTGCCGGCGGATGTGGAAGTGTTGGAGGGTTTTATTGCAAAAACACCCCAGCAATTGGAAGGGTTTTTGAAAGATTATGGGCTGGCCATGGGCCTTGAAGACCTGTTGTTTTGCCAGCAGTATTTTCGTGACAGCGAAAAGAGAGACCCCACCATCACTGAAATAAGGCTCATTGACACCTACTGGTCTGACCACTGCCGCCACACCACCTTTTTCACTGAAATAGAGGATGTGGCAATTGAAAAGGCCCGCTACACCGGGCCCATCGAAAAGGCCTATGGGGAATATCTTGCCTCCAGGGATTATGTGTACGGGGAAAGCCCTAAGGACATCTGCCTCATGGATATTGCCTTAATGGGCATGAAAGAATTGAAGAAAAAGGGCTTACTAAATGATTTGGATGAATCCGATGAGATCAATGCCTGCAGTATTGTGGTGGATGTTGATGTTGACGGTAGCAGGGAAGAGTGGCTGGTGATGTTTAAAAACGAAACCCACAATCACCCCACTGAAATAGAGCCCTTTGGCGGTGCCGCCACCTGCCTGGGTGGGGCCATTAGGGACCCGCTTTCGGGCAGGTCCTATGTATACCAGGCAATGCGGGTTACCGGCAGCGGTGATCCCCGGGCCAAGCTTGAGGATACCCTGCCCGGCAAATTGCCCCAGCGCAAGATAACCACCGAGGCGGCGGAGGGTTACAGTTCCTATGGCAATCAAATCGGCGTTCCCGCCGGCCAGGTGGCAGAGGTGTATCATGAGGGCTTCATTGCCAAAAGAATGGAATTGGGGGCGGTAATTGCCGCTGCGCCCAAGGAAAATGTAGTCAGAAAGGCACCTGCAGAAGGTGATGTGGTCATCTTAGTGGGTGGCAGAACGGGACGGGACGGCTGCGGCGGGGCCACCGGTTCATCCAAGGAACACACCGAAGAGTCCCTCACCACCTGTGGTGCCGACGTGCAAAAGGGCAACCCCGCCGTGGAGAGATATTTACAAAGGCTCTTTAGAAAGCCCGAAGTCAGCAAGATGATTAAGAAGTGCAATGACTTTGGTGCCGGCGGTGTATCGGTGGCCATCGGTGAACTGGCCGACAGCGTAGAAATAAATCTTGATGTGATACCGCAAAAGTATGGGGGGCTGGACGGCACTGAACTGGCCATATCAGAATCCCAAGAGCGCATGGCGGTGGTGGTGGCGGCAGCCCATGCCCAAGAATTTATTCAACAATCCCGCCTAGAAAACTTAGAGGCCACCGTGGTGGCAAGGGTAACGGCCAATGGCCGGTTAAGGATGTTTTGGCGCAACAAAGCCATTGTGGATTTGAGCCGGGAATTTTTAAACACCAACGGCATTAAACAAAGGGTAAAATTGACAGTGGCAGCACCCCGGGAAGAAGAGCCGTATTTTGATGTGCTGCCGGAAGGGGTGGCCAAGGAACTGCCCGATTTACACAGGGCCTGGCTGGGCAATTTACAGGACTTAAATGTGTGCAGTCAAAGGGGCCTGGTGGAAAGGTTTGACAGCACCGTTGGGGCAGCCACCGTCTTAATGCCCTTTGGGGGCAGGTATCAGGCTACCCCCACAGAGGGAATGGTGGCTAAACTGCCTGTGCTCTCGGGAGAGACCTCCACTGCCACCGTCATGACATATGGTTACAACCCCCAGCTGGCTTCATGGAGCCCCTTCCACGGGGCCTTGTATGCAGTGGTGGAGGCGGTTACCAAGGTGGTGGCCCTGGGAGGGGACTACCGGAGCGTTCGCCTCACCTTGCAGGAATACTTTGAAAAGCTGGGTAAGGACCCGGTGCGCTGGGGCAAACCCTTCAGTGCCCTGCTGGGGGCCTTTTTGGCCCAAAAGAACCTGGGTATACCGGCCATTGGCGGCAAAGACAGCATGTCCGGCACCTTTGAAGACTTGCATGTGCCGCCCACGCTGGTTGCCTTTGCAGTAAATGTTGTGGACGCCGGTCAGGTGGTATCCCAGGAGTTTAAGAGTACCGACAGCCAGGTGGTGCTGCTTCCGGTGGCCCGGGATGAAAACCTCTTGCCTGACTTTGCGGCCCTGAAGAAAAACTTTACGAAAATAAGCGAGCTGATAAGCACCGGTAAAGTGCTGGCTTCCCATACCGTAAAGGTAGGGGGCTTGGCGGCGGCAATTAGTAAAATGTCCTTTGGCAACGGCATAGGCTTTCGCTTTGCAAATCCTGTTGACGTCAGCCGCTTGTTTACTGCAGATTATGGTTCTGTGCTGCTGGAGATTGATAGGAGCCTTGATTTACCACAAATCTTTGGCGATGTGGAGTATCAAATCCTGGGCTACACCCAAAAAGAGCCGGTCATTTCTGTAAACGGCATTGAAATAAGTATCGAAGAATCCCTAGCCCACTGGGAAAGTCCGCTGGAAAGCATTTTTCCCACAAAGGTGCCGGCGGTGGCAGAGGCAAAGGCAAGGGCCGCCCGGTATGACGGTAAAAATACCAAAAAACCCGCCACTGCTGTGGCCAAGCCCAGGGTGTTTATACCGGTATTCCCCGGCACAAACGGTGAGTTTGACTGTGCACCGCATTTTGAAAAGGCCGGCGCGGTGGTGGATACCATGGTAATTAGAAACCTTAGCCCGGCAGAGGTGGAGTACTCTGTTAATGAAATGGTGAAAAGAATTGGCCAAGCGCAAATTATCATGCTGCCCGGCGACGCCGGCACATTCAGTGTGGCCATGTTTAGAATTCCCCGTGTCAAAGAAGCGGTGATGGACTTGCTAAACAAGAGGGACGGATTGATCTTGGGCATTGGCAGGGGTTTTCAGGCTTTGCTTAAACTGGGACTGGTTCCCTATGGGGAAATTGTTGACTTAACAGAGGAAAGCCCCGCCCTGACCGATAACATAATTGGGCGCCATGTTTCCACCATGGTTCAAACCAAGGTGGTTTCTAACCTGTCTCCTTGGTTTAACAATGTGGAGTTGGGAGATGTGCACACCCTTGCCCTGTCCGGCCGACAGGGACGGTTTGTGGCCAAGGGGCAGCTTATTGAAAAATTAATGAAAAACGGCCAGGTTGCAACCCAATATGTGGACTTTGACGGTTTGCCCAGTAACGACCTTAGGTTCAACCCCACCGGCTCCTATGACGCCATTGAAGGATTAACCAGCCCCGACGGCAGGGTGCTGGGTAAAATGGGCCACTCCGAGAGAATAGGCAGCCGGGTGGCAGTAAACGTGCCCGGAGAAAAGGACCAAAAAATCTTTGAAGCAGGGGTAAATTATTTTAGATAGAGTGTCATTTTGTGTCATAAATTTTGTATATTTTTTAGCAAGGCGATTATAATAAGAATCCATGATAAACGTGAATAACTTTTTGTGTCTTCCCCACCTTTGCGGTGGGGATTTTTTATTTTTGCAATTTTTTTTAGAAAAATGGCCGCTGTCTATTACGATAGCGGCTTTTGTTTTATAATATAAAAACAAAGGGGTTGCATCATTTTGAAAATCATTAACAGGCAAAACATTATCACCAACAAACAAATAACAGCTTTTGTTGAATTAATGGGCAAAGACTACCGCCCGGCTAGAATTGTGATATATGAAAGCCGATCAGATTTGTTTAAGTTTTACAGCCAATGTCATAATTTTTCCTTTGAAGAGTTTTTTGGCAAACTGGAGGGTGCATATGATGAAGCCACAGACACCGCTTATATATGCATTTTTGCCCAGAAGGACGACGGCGATGATCTGCACAGTAAACAGTTGTATTCGTTACATGCCCTGGCCCATGAGCTTAGACACAGGTATCAGGGTATAAAAAACATTTTCACCGAAGACGATGAAAAATCAGAAAGGGATGCTGATAAATTTGCCACCGCATTTATTAACAATAAATCGGCAAGGATTAGTAAAATAATGGGCTGGCAGGAAGAGTGGACCGTTGAAGAAGAAGATTAGCTTAAACCGCCCCGGTTGCACATCAATGCAGCTGCATCACATAAACGGCAAAGACTTTTATAATTAAAAACTGGACATGTACCACTGTTTGGTTGTATACTTTAGATAAAATACAAGCTAAGGCACATTGTGGCGGCGGCCACTGTGCCCCCTTTCAAAGATGCTTTAGCGAAATTTATAGAAAATTATTAATACTAAGCAGGTATTAAGGGCTTTATCCAGAATAATAATTAGAAGGGGGTGAAATCATGGAAGCAGGAGTACTGTGGGTAGCCTATATTCTAACCTTACCTTTTGTTATTTTAGCTGTTAACAAATTAGATACCAACTAGCCGGTTAACTGGGTGAAAAATACGTATTTGTCACCGAATTAAAAATACCTTATAAATGACTAGTCAAAACATATAGGAGCCTTAAAGGCTCCGTTTTTTTGTACCCTTTAATTGCCAAGGCCCAACCCAAAGGTTAGGCCCTGGCAGCAGCAAATAGGGGATGACATTCCACTTCCTTAGGTCCGTTAAGCAGTCTTTTTAATCTTTCCAGTAATTCTTTTAAGAAATTCCTCATGGTTTAACCTCCTTACGGTGCTGCTATTCACATTATTTCCAATTAATAGGAGATTAAAACATGGCCGGGGCAATGGTTATGGGGTTAACAAGAATTTTGCAGAACACAAATATTTTTGCTGTCAAGATAGAGAATACTAAAGTTATAATGCTCTGCTATCCAGTGGAATGTTTTATGGCTGTAAAAACAAATGTGGGTTGGATCCAGCTTGTACCACCAGCTTGTAAAGTCGCTGTTGCCGTGGAAAAGGGTCATTACGGCCAATATCCCCTCCGGTGCCAAATGCTTTTTTAAAAAGTGCAGCACCTGATCGGGACGGCGCAGGTGTTCAAAAACTTCAGTGGCAGTTATTAGATGGTATTCTTTCCCGTCAAACTTCACATTATTATAGAAGTAGGGGTCGTAGTGCTCCATTTCTATACCCCTGTCAGAAAGAAGTTTGCTTAAGACCGGGCCGGGCCCGCAGCCAAAGTCAAGGCCCTTTTTCACACCGCCGGCGTAAGGTGTGACGGCCTTATCAATGAAGCTTTTAAACATACTTACATACCCTTTGTTGTCTAAGCTGTTGTCATGGAACAAGTACCTTTCTTTTTCTTCATCCTGACTTAATATGTAATTTTGGTCAATAAATATCAAATCACAACTGGGGCATTGATAATAAGCTGGCCGGCCCTCGGCTATTGGCAGGGCAGTGGCCTTACACAACCAGCACTTGTCGGCGGGCATATACAGTCCTCCCTTCTAAGGTGTTATTTTACATTACCCCTTGATTGTTGGCAAAAATTTCGTTTTCCTATTGTGGCAAATGAGCCAAAAAGGGTGTTTTCTTACTTGTTATTCATGTTATACTGTAGCTTGGGGGTTTTTTTGTAGATGTTTGCACAAATATCACCGGAAAGGCTTAGATTTAACAGATTTCATAAAACATATGCATTTAGTAAAGGGTGGTTATAGGTGGACTTCAAGAAGACAATAGAGGCATTTAAAAAAATTTTAAACCTTAAAGACTGCCCTTATAAATTAGCTAAGAGTTTATCCTTGGGTTTTGGGCTGGCCCTGTTACCCCTGCCCGGTATGAATATATTTTTAAGTGCTGTGCTGGCAAAGCTATTAAGGCTAAATATATTGGCCGCTACCCTGCCCGGCATACTGCTCATATCGGTATCGCCGTTTCTTTATGTACTAAATTATAAAACCGGTGCCATGCTAATAAAAAGCCCAGAGCCCCCGCCCGAGCAAATGGATATTCCATATGATTTATCTTTTTTCAGTAAAATAGTAGATTTTTTTACCCATTTGGGTACGGCATATCTATTGGGCAGCTTTATTAATGCCTGCTTGGTGGCCCTGCTGGCCTATATTGGATTCTTAGCATTTTATAAGAGCGCACAAAAAAGAACAAGCAGCAAGGACATCAGTGAAAACCAATCCGGTGAGCATCCGGCTGATGAAGATTTAATGATGGGTTTCTGTAACACAAAAATGGCAAAGAATAAGCCTAGCAAAAAAACTTCCGGTTAAAATAAATAAAGTAGGTGGTCTCCTTACTGGGGCAATTTGTAGATATTATTAATCAATTTGGTATCGTAGGTTTATTTATAATATCTTTCCTCGATTCATTTATTTTGCCTGCTCCCCCGGAGCTTGTCTTTATTCCTCTGGGGTTAGCTAATCCACACCTGGCCCTATGGTATGCACTGATCATAGTGCTGGCCTCGGTCTTGGGTGGTGCCGTCGGCTACCTGATCGGCCTTTTTGGTGGCCGTCCCTTGGTATATCGAATGTTTAAGACTGAAAAGGTGGCCAGGTTGGAAAGACTAATGTTAAGGCATGGTTCCCTGGCCATTTTTATAATTTCCTTTTCGCCCATACCTTACAAACTGATTACCATAACAGCCGGGGTTTTGCAAACCCCTTTGAGCAAGCTGATACTGTGGTCTGTAATAGGCAGAAGTGCCAGATTTGTGCTGGAAGGGTTAATAATTTATTACATGGGAAGGGCCGCCCAAGAATTTTTAACCGGCCCGCAGTTCGTGTATTTCACCATTGCCGTCGGACTACTGGTGTTGCTTGTCTACCTGATATATAGTGTAAAGAAAAAAACTTTTTAGTAAGAAATAAGTTTTACAGCCATAAATGTACTAACACTATGGTGTATTCACTGTACAAAAGTTGGAGTGATTGATGTTGGAATTGTTCTCGGTAGAATTTTTTACGGCCTTATTTTCAATTATTGTGATAGACCTGGTCTTGGCCGGGGATAATGCCATTGTTATAGGCATGGCTGCCCGTAACTTACCCAGGGAAAATCAGCGACAGGTGATTATTTTAGGTACCGCCGGAGCAATAGTAATTCGTGTGGCTGCTACGCTCTTGGTGGTGCAGTTGTTAAAAATACCCTATTTGCTGCTTGCGGGTGGCTTACTTCTTATTTGGATAGCCTATAAGCTATTAACAGACGAAAAAAAGGTCGATGTGGCACCTGCTTCATCAAAAATACAAGCCGTCAGAAATATAATTATAGCCGATGCAGTAATGGGATTAGATAACGTGCTGGCGGTGGCCGGTGCCGCCCAGGGGTCATTTTTGTTGGTGGTACTGGGACTGTTAATAAGTGTGCCCATAATTGTTTGGGGCAGTACTTTGGTTATCAGGCTTATTGAAAGATTCCCCGTAATTATTTACTTTGGGGCAGGGGTGCTGGCCTTTACCGCCGGAAAAATGATTTTTGGCGATCCTCTGATAAGCCCCTTGGCAGAGTCTTACCCCTGGTTAAAGTGGTCTTTGACAGCGGTTATTATAGCCGGTGTCTTGTTGGCCGGAAAAAGAAAAAAACAAACGGTGGCAGAACCCCATTAACAATGTGCCCGGACTGTCAATTGTGAAAAAAAAGCGGCTTCTATAATTAGCTGCTTTTACCTTTTTACCACTGCTCTACTGCCTTGATATTCTTTCCCCCGTCATTTTATCAAGGGCCTTTAACAGCCAATTTCCATACTTCAAAACATCAATTCTACTGTTATAAATCACCTGTTTTATGCCCGGCGTGGTGACAAGCCGGGTTGCCAAAGTCATAGATCTGTTACCTGCAATATTGAGATACTCCCTCAGCAGTATTGAACGACTAATATCGATATTTAGGGGTTCCAAAAGTTTTTCATAGTTTTTACCCTCAGCTATGGCTTGGGCGGCATACACGCCTGATCTGACGGCAGCCAAAAGACCAAAACCAAATAAGGGCTCCAGGTAGCCTCCGGCGTTACCTGCCAGTATAATATTATTCACCTGATGGGGATACACAAAGCCGGAGGTGTGTTCCAGGTTAAAGTTCTCTATAATTTTACATCTGTCTTTAAGTCCTGAGTTTTCCCAAAAGAGGTGCCAATAATCGTCCGATTCTTCGGGGCCAATGTTTCGCACAATCAATACCACCGATGCCATGTCTTGACTAAAGGGTGTTAAATAGGCATAACCGGTATCATTATACTTTTTATTAAACCAAAAGTGTAGGGTATTAACGTCAAACTGTCCCAAAATGACGGCGCCGCGAAGCACAGAATGAAACAAATTATCCCAAACCCCTAGGCTTTTTGCCACTTGATAGTTTCCCGTACATACCACCACATGATCATATTGCTTACTTACTTCTTCATAATCGGCGGTTACATTATACTGTACCTTTGTCTTAACCAATTGGGATAATTGGGTTTCAACGGCATTCTCTTTATGCCCCCTCAACAGAAAATAACCGAGGTCGCCGGAAACATCCCTTTGTAGACCGGGCATGTTCATTTGCACCGTTTTCAACTTATTTAAGGGCTTTAGCCTGATGCCAAACTCCGTCTTTAGGTACTCTATTGGATCCCGTTTGGGACGGATGAAGAGCTTCATGGCCGCCCCCACATGGGAAAACAATTCCCCTGAACTGCTTCTCTGCTCAAAGATGTCCGGCTCAATCCCATGACGCTCTAACTCATGGGCACAGGCCAAGCCGGAAATTCCTGCACCTATAATTGCCACCTTCAATTTCCAAGCCCTCCGGTATACTTTAGTGCTCTTCTGTCTCCCAGTAAACTACGGTTATTAGTATCTCAATAAACACCTGCCCTTATCCAATTTAAGGATAAGAAGGCACCCCTTTAAGGTGCCTTCCTTAACTGTTAGATAAATTCTTCTGCATATTTTAATATCCGCCGTAGAATTTCATCCCGTTTAGCGTTAATGGCCCCAAAGTCCATGGTTGGGATATAGTGCTTTTCCATTAGGTCATGCTCGGCTTTGGCAGCGGCAATGTAGCTCAATGCCCGGCAGATGGCAGCATGTAGCCTTTCATTGCAGCACCTTATTTCCTTATCGTAAACAGTCAGTAGATCCTGATCGATAAATTGGTTCAGGTCATGGGTTTTCACCTGCTTCATTTCCGGAAGGTCCTGGGGTTTAAAGCTAATGCCGGGGATTTCTTTTAGAATGGCAAGCTTGATGGATGGAACCACCACCAGGTCAACCTTTTCCGGTTCCAAGGCACAGTGGTAAACTTCGCTGTCCAGTCCATGGATATTAACGGCATGGGCTAAGGTGCCAACCATGTGAGAAGCAATGGCGCCGGCTTCACCGGTGATTAGATGCAGGGTTTCCACATCCTGTAGAATGCTGTCCAGGTGGTGCACCTTGCCCTTGGGAGTAAAGGCGGTGGCAAAAAGATGCCTTTCTTCAGGTATCTTTTTAAACTGAAGGTCGGCTTTACTGAAAATGGATTTAGCAATTTCGTGAATTGTCCCGTTCACCATGGCCCAGTTGCTTGCCTCGTCGTAGTAGCTGTCCAGCTCATCTTTGATCACCTTGGCCTCTGCCAACTGGCAGTAGGCAATTTTAAACAAGCGGCTGACCCGGGCCTTGGCGGCCATAATTTTGTCTTTATTTTTGCGCAGTAAGTCTTCATTCCAATAGTCGCCCAGGTAAAGTATTTCATCCACTGCACCGGGATTTTTCGGTTCTGTTACATGCGGGGCTGTGCCGTCCACCATGGCCACTTGGATGGCGGGAATGACAATACCGTCTATGGAGTCGCTGTCAGAAGAACAGTGGTGAAATTCAACATCATATCCCCGGTTTAGCATTTCTTCTCCAATCCATCTCATTATTGTGGACTTACCAACCCCGGGCCCTCCCTTTATAATTATCATCCGTGTGGCAGAGGGTTTTATGACATAGTCATAATAAGAATAAAAGCCAAGGGATGTGTTGCCGCCGGGAAAGAACCTCTTAACTTTTCCCCTTCCAGCCATATATATCCTCCTTTGTTTAATGTGTGTTTTACCCTGCCTAAATTCATACAGTGTTAATTTATACAGAATGAAAAAGTAAGTTATGACAACTTACTGCATGAAAAATGTGGTACTTATATATATTATTATTGTTTTTTCTAATTTCTAAAGCTAGAATAGTATTAGTGTATTTATTTAATAGTTACTGGAGGTAAAAGAATGAGTTATGTGTCGGAAGTTTTAGAAGAGGTCAAAACAAGGAACCCAAACGAACCTGAATTTCATCAGGCGGTAGAAAAGGTGCTGGAAACATTAGAGCCGGTTTTAGAAAAAAACCCTGAATACCGTGAATTGGGTATTATAGAAAGAATTGTAGAGCCCGAAAGGCAGATAATTTTTAGGGTACCCTGGGTGGATGATAATGGAAAAGTCCGCGTAAACAGAGGTTTTAGGGTACAGTTTAACTCTGCCCTTGGACCCTATAAGGGCGGCATTAGATTCCATCCCTCAGTAAATTTGAGCATTATTAAGTTTTTAGGATTCGAGCAGGTATTTAAAAACTCCCTATGCGGAATGCCCCTGGGCGGGGGTAAGGGCGGCGCTGATTTTGATCCCAAGGGCAAATCCGATATGGAAATAATGCGTTTCTGCCAAAGTTTTATGACTGAGCTTGCAAAACATATTGGGGCAGACACCGACGTGCCCGCAGGTGACATTGGCGTAGGGGCCAGGGAAGTGGGCTATATGTTTGGTCAATACAAGCGCCTGCAGAATGTTTTTGAGGGTGTGCTCACCGGCAAGGGTTTAACCTATGGCGGTTCGCTGGTGCGGAAAGAAGCCACCGGCTATGGCTTGGTTTACTTTGTTAACGAAATGTTAAAGGGCAAGGGAGAAAGCATTCAAGGCAAGGAAGTAATTATTTCCGGTTCGGGCAATGTGGCAATTTACGCTGCGGAAAAGGTTACCCAATTGGGCGGTAAAGTTGTTGCCATGTCTGATTCCAGTGCCTACATTTACAACAGGGACGGTTTAGACATACCCTTGATTAAACAATTAAAGGAAGTGGAAAGAAAACGGATTAGCGAGTATTCTCAGCCGGGCACTAAAGTAGGAAATGTAAGTTCCGATATTTGGTCAGAGAAATGCGACATCGCCCTGCCCTGTGCCACTCAAAATGAGCTGGATGAAAAGGCAGCTGAGCTCTTGGTTGCCAACGGTGTAATGGCGGTAAGCGAAGGGGCAAACATGCCCTCCACCCCTGGGGCCGTTCGTGTTTTCCAAGAGAATAAGGTGCTCTTTGGGCCGGCTAAAGCCTCCAATGCCGGCGGTGTGGCCACATCTGCCCTAGAAATGACCCAAAACAGCATGAGATACTCATGGACCTTCGAAGAGGTTGATGCAAAACTGCAGCAAATTATGCAGAATATTTATAATAACGCTTCTAAGGCAGCCAAGGATTATGGCGCCGAAGGAAACCTGGTTGCCGGTGCAAACATAGCCGGATTTATAAAAGTTGCCGAAGCAATGAAAGCACAGGGTGTAATCTAGCACCTGTGTTAATAGGTCTGTTAATAGAAATCCCTGTCTGGGTAAAGGTAATACCCGGCAGGGATTTTTTCAATGTCGGGCCTATGTATTTGGCTGTTTATGCAATTAATATATGTAGTGACAAATTTGCAAGGGGGGCTAGTCATTGCACTGGCATGGTTTGCGATAAAACTGCCGATGTAAACCTAAAAAATTTTACAAGAACTTGAACAGTGCACCCGCAATCACCCTGGCAGAATACTGGATTTACATCGAAGAAAACCCCGCAAGGGACAAGAGGGAACCTTGGCTTCAAATGTTACCGGTGGCGGAAAATAACAGCCACAGGCTATATAAGGGGGCCATGGCCATGGCTACTGACCTTACCGCCCGCCAAATGTGTCAGCAATTGAGGGATGAAAAAATGCGCAGTATCACCACACTCCGGCAGTATTTGCATAAAGAAAAATAGCTTATTTTACCCATGGCAAAAGGGCTGACAATCTAAAGGGCCTGTGCTATAATATACAGGGCTTTTAACATACATAATACTGCCATGGGATGGCAGTGCCTAGACAAAGGGGCCTTGCGGCAATGCGATTTTTGCTTTGCATTACCGTTGAGGCTTTTTTATTTATACTGTCTATAATTTAGGCAACCATATAAAATGCTTGAAATAATTAAGAGAGGTGTATGCGCGGTGCCAAAATATACGGCAGATGATGTAAGGGCTTTATGTAAAGAACACAATGTAAAGTTTATTCGTTTGCAGTTTACAGATATTTTTGGGGTATTAAAAAATGTGGCCATAACTGTAGAACAGCTGGATAAAGCATTAAATAACGAGCTAATGTTTGACGGTTCGTCCATTGAAGGTTTCGTGCGCATTGAAGAATCGGATATGTACCTGCGGCCGGACCCCAATACCTTTTTGATATTTCCCTGGCAGCCCCGGGACGGAGCCACAGCACGGTTAATCTGTGACATTTACAACTACGACGGCACTCCCTTTATTGGTGATCCCCGTTACGTATTGCGCCGGGCTATAAAAGAGGCCAAAGATATGGGATACACCATGAACGTGGGCCCGGAGGCAGAGTTTTTCCTCTTTCATGTGGATGCTGACGGCAGGCCAACCACCGTTACCCACGACCGGGCCGGTTATTTCGATATGACCCCGGTTGATTTGGGTGAAGATGCCCGCCGGGATATGGTGTTGGTGTTGGATGAAATGGGCTACGAAGTAGAGGCTTCCCACCACGAAGTGGCCCCCGGCCAGCATGAAATAGACTTTAAATTTTCCGATGCCCTGGATGTGGCGGATAAAATAGTTACCTTTAAATTTGTTGTGCGCACCATTGCCCAGCGTCACGGTCTGCACGCCACCTTCATGCCCAAACCAATTTTTGGGGAAGCGGGCTCAGGGATGCACATGAATATGTCCTTAATGCGCGGCAATGAAAATGCTTTCTATGATCCGTCCACAGCAAATCAATTAAGTGATACCGCCCTGTATTTTGTGGGTGGCATCATGGAGCATGTTAAGGCCATCACTGCCATTACCAACCCGCAAATTAACTCCTATAAACGTTTGACAACCGGCTATGAGGCGCCTGTTTATATTGCTTGGTCTGCGCGCAACCGCAGCCCCCTAATTAGGGTTCCGGCCAAAAGAGGAATGTCTACCCGCATTGAGCTGCGCAGTCCCGATCCGTCTTGTAACCCATACCTGGCATTGGCAGTATGTTTAAGCGCCGGTTTAGACGGTATAAGGAATAAAAAAATGCCGCCGGCCCCCTGTGACTTTAATATTTACGAAATGACAGAGGAAGAGCGGGCAAAATTGGGCATTGGCCGCTTGCCCCAAGATATGCGTGATGCTTTGATCGAGCTTAACAAGAACGAAGTGATAAAGAGGGCCTTAGGCCCCCATGTACTGGACAGATTTGTGGAAGCAAAACAGATAGAGTGGGAACGTTATTGCATGCAGGTGCACCCATGGGAATTGGAAGAGTACCTAACTAAGTATTAGCATTTATATGGACAAGCTTTGGGCGTTGTTGCAAAGAGCTTCTTAGCTATCTTGCGACACGCCTTTTTCCTTTTTTATTTACAAAAAAAACCGGCGATAAAAAATAAAAAAAAGCACTTGGTTGTAGTAAAGACTACACGCCTTGAATTATTGAGCATTGTATAATCACCGTAGCTTAAGCTGAAAACTGCAGTTTTTTTAAAAGGATGTTGTGAAAAGCAAAACAATAGCTTTCTGCAATCTTGATGACAAAGAGCGCGGCGCAAAGGACAATAATATTATTATTGGAGGAAAAATAAATGACCAAACAAGTGAGTAAGAAAGGTTTTTCAGAATTAGCGAAAGTAGCCATTTATTTAGTTATTGTTGCAATTGGTTGGTTTATGCCGCCTATGGGTGCCATCACAGACATTGGCATGAAACTTATTTTTGTCTTTATTGCTGCAGTTTATGCTTGGAGTGTAAGCTCCGAAACATGGCCAAGCCTATTAACCTTTGTGTTAATACCGGCCACCGGAGTTATACCCTTTAAAGATTTCATCACTGCCGGTTGGGGTACCGAAACTGCTTTGTTTATTGTATTAATGTTCATTTTGGTTAAATTTTTGGAAGAACAAGGGGTCAGTCAGTTTATTGCTGCTTGGATGTTGAAAAGAAAATTTTTGCAGGGCCACCCATGGCGCATGTTTTTCATGATTCTTTTGGTTGCTTACTTAATTTGTAGCTTGATTAACATATTTGTCGGTATATTCCTGGTATGGGGAGTTGTGTACAGCATATCTAAAAGCCTTGGGTTTAAACCCTATGATAAGTTCCCGACGGTAGTTATTTTCGGTGTAGCGGTAATGGGGGCACTTAGTTTAACGGCTATGCCATGGGGAACTAACTCCATCGTACTCTTGGCCTTCTTTGGCAACCTCGTTGGCGCTCCCATAGATTTGGCCAAGTATATTACATTCACTGTGCCATATGGCCTTGTGGTTATTGCCGCATATTTACTGTTGAGCAAGTTTGTTTACCGCCTTGATGTCAGTGGTTTAAAAAACATGGACGACAGCTTTATAAACGATGCAGACTTAGAATTAACTCCCACTAAAAAATAGCGCTGGCGGCCTTGTTGGCATTTGTCACCGCATTGCTGCTGCCAAATTTCTTGCCGGAAAGTTTGGCCATTACCCAAGCCCTTAAAAGTACGGGCTATGTTGGAATTACCCTGGTATTATTTATTGTCCTGTCTCTAATTAGGATAGATGGTAAATTTGTTTTTAACTTTGCCCAACTTGCCGGTAGGGGAATATCCTGGAACATGATACTGATGATTGTGGTAATTATCCCTATTGGGGTTTGTTTAACCAGTGAGGCAGCAGGTATTACTGCATTTATCTCACAGACAATGCTGCCGATTTTTGACGGCATGTCACTGGGTCTTTTCTTGGCGGCCATTGTTGTACTGACCGTTGTTTTGACTAACGTATTGGCAAATATGCCTGTGGCTATGATATTAATGCCGGTGGGTATATCGGTGGCACAGACCTATGGCATGCATGCAGAACAAGTTTCTTACTTAATTATTGCCGCATGTGCCATTGCCTTTTTGACACCGGCTGCATCTCCCGCGGGGCTGTTGCTGTTCTCCAATAAGGAGTGGATGAGACCGGCTGATATCTATAAATACGGTGTACCCACAATTATCACCCTATCGGTTCTTGTTCTAGCGGTGAACTATTACTGGCTGGGACTGTTTTATTAGAAAAAATACTGCATAATAATGTGAAATTTTTAGCGCTATGGTAATCCAGACTACAAGCCTGCTAACTGGTAATTAGTTATAATTTATATAAATTAACAAAAACATAAGAATAGACCATGTGAATAAGCAGACAATAACAATAAAAATTAAGGAGGAAAAAAACATATGACGGTAAAGTTTAAGAAGTTTGACCACATTATTGATGAACAATACCAAGCCGAACAAGCCTTTTTGGCTGAATATCAAAAAGGGGAGTATACATTCGACAACCCTTATGTTAAGCTAAATCCATATCTAATTGCACCCTTAACTGCCTTGGTAATGTTTAAAACGGCAGAACCCCTTGCGGTAACCATTACTGTAAAGGGCAAAGAAAAAGCCGGCGATATTAGTTTTGAATTTCCGGAAGCCACTGAGCACACCATTCCTGTTTATGGTCTTTACGCCGACTACGATAACCGGGTGGAATTAGCCCTATCCAACGGAGAGAAAACTGTTCTTAGCATTAAAACAGAGCCGGCGCCGGATAAAGTTAAACCGGTAACCAAAATCGACACCACCCCTGAATATTTTGAAGATAACATTATGTTTGTTACCCCCACATCTAACGTACTGGTAACAGGCTATGATTATAAAGGAGACGTTCGCTGGTATACTACCATGGGCCTTTGCTGGGACCTCAAGAGATCTAAAAACGGCCGTCTGCTCATTGGAACCCAACGTTTGGTTACCCCACCCTATCACGTGACCGGGGTTTATGAGATGGGCATGATTGGCAAAATCTATAAAGAATATCGCCTGCCTGACGGTTACCACCACGACTGTATTGAAATGGAAGACGGCAACCTGATAATGTTAACCCAAGAACTGGCCAGGGGTACCGTTGAGGATATGTGCGTATTGGTTGACCGCGAAACCGGGAAAATTTTAAAGAGATGGGACTACCAAAAGGTACTGCCCCAGGATGTGGGCGGCTCCGGCAGCCAGGATGCCCATGACTGGTTCCACAACAATGCCGTTTGGTACGACAAAAAGACTCATACCTTAACCTTGTCCGGACGCCACCAGGACGCCATTATCAACATTGACTACGATACCGGTGAATTGAATTGGGTTATCGGCGACCCAGAGGGCTGGCCCCAGGACTTTGTTGACAAGTACTTCTTTAAGCCGGTGGGCGACGGAGATTTTGACTGGCAGTATGAGCAGCACGCTTGTATTGTATTACCCGACGGTGACATCATGGCCTTCGACAACGGTCACTACCGGGCAAAAGTGAAAGAAAAATATATTCCGGCCAAGGACAACTTCTCCCGCGGTGTAAGATATAGAATTGATACTGAAAAGATGGAAATTGAGCAGGTATGGCAGTATGGTAAAGAAAGAGGAGCGGAATTTTTCTCTTGCTATATCTGTAACGTAGAATACTACGACGAGGGTCACTATATGATTCACTCCGGTGGTATCGGTAAGAAGGACGGAGAATACTGTGATGAACCGCCGGTACTGGGTGATGAAAGTGAAGTGGAACTAAATTCCATCACTGTAGAGGTTAAAGACGACGTGGTGATGTACGAGATGCATCTGCCGGGCAACTATTACCGTGCCGAAAAAGTAAAGCTGTACAGTGATAAGGATGTATTGACCTGGGGTAAGGGCCAACTGCTTGGCAGCTTGGGAGTTACCGAGGAGTTCACCACCATTCCTCCAACTCAACCTGGCGGTGCCGTTCCGGAAAAATACAATGTCAGAATTGGACAGGAAGTAGACAGACTTATCTTCAAGGCAGCCTTTGAGAAGGGACAATTGGTAATGCTGCAATTGGAAGGTGACACAACCCATAGTTACTTTATTCCAACCACCAAGCGTCCATTCTTGGCAATGTGCGTAGGTACCTTCCAAGAAGCTGACGACCGTGCAGTGGAGTTTCCTATCAGCACAGAGGGCTTGTCAGGTGAATTTAAGATATCCTTGATTGTTGATGATTATAAGTATGACACAGGGGTAACTGTTCAGCTATAAGCTTGCAAGAAAAAGCACTAAGCATAAATCTTAGTGCTTTTTCAAATAAATATATTATTGGCATGAAGAGTCATTTTCAAGTCTGAATGAATGCTCTATCCAAATAAGGAGGGATAAGGATGGCATATGATGTGGCAATTATTGGTGCGGGTCCGGCCGGTATGACCGCTGCAATTTATGCAGCCAGAGCAAACTTAAAGGTGCTGCTTTTAGACAAGTTAGCACCGGGCGGGCAAATTGTTAACACCTTTGAAATTCAAAACTATACCGGCATGGGGACTATCAATGGTGCTGAATTGGCCATCAAGATGTTTGAGCACACCCAAGAGCTGGGGGTGAACTTTGACTACGGTACAGTAACAAAGATACAAACAGAAGGCAACTTGAAAAAGCTCATCTGTGAAGAAGGGCAAACCTTTGAGGCAAAGGCTGTAATTATTGCCACCGGTACAAAACCCAGAATGCTGGGAGTGCCTAAGGAATT
The DNA here is from genome assembly GCF_000711975.1 of Desulfofalx alkaliphila DSM 12257. Classification (NCBI taxonomy): domain Bacteria; kingdom Bacillati; phylum Bacillota; class Clostridia; order Eubacteriales; family Peptococcaceae; genus Desulfofalx; species Desulfofalx alkaliphila. The sequence continues at coordinate 44,784 of NZ_KL544001.1, forward strand.
AGACTTTGCCGGCACCAGTATTAGCTGGTGTGCCATATGCGATGGCCCTCACTATCGGGATAAAAAGGTTATTGTCATTGGCGGCGGAAACTCCGCTGTTGAAGAAGCAATTTACTTGGCAAGCCTGGCAGAGGAAGTAACCCTTGTTACTTTATTTGACTTGACCGCAGATCCCTCGTCCTGTGATAAGCTGAGAGCTTTGCCAAACGTTAAAATCTACGAGTACCACGATATTATTGAATTCCTAGGCGAAGAAAAGTTTGAGGGTTTGCGGGCAAAATCCACCAAAACCGGGGAAGAGCTTATTGTTAAGGCGGACGGTGCTTTTGAGTACATTGGTTTGCAGCCCACTGCTGAGGCTTTTAAGGATCTGGGTATTTTAAACGAGTATGGCTACATAGAAACTGATGAGTTTATGGCCACCAAGGTACCCGGTATTTATGGGGCCGGTGATATTACCAGTAAGCACCTGAGGCAAGTTATCACCGCCTGCAGTGACGGTGCCATAGCTGCACAAGCTGTGGCAAAATATGTAGAAAAATTAAAATAGTTTATTTAAAACAAGGAGTGAGAAATAATGGCGGTTACCATTAGAGAAGTAACCGGTGCAGAATTGGACCGGGTGATCAGTGAAGGTAAGGTTTTAGTTAAGTTTTATTCAAAAACCTGTGGCCCCTGTAAAATGTTAAGATTTGTATTACAAGATGTGGCCAAGGACGTTGATGGGGTAGAAATTGTAACCTTGGATTTTGATGTCAATAAAGAGGCTGTAGAGAAGTATGAAGTATCAGGTTATCCGACAATGATACTTTTCAATAACGGTGAAGAAGTGGAGCGAGTAAAGGGACTGCAGCAAAAACCGAAGATTATTGAAATGATAAACCGGTAGATTGAAAGGGCGAATTACCCCCAGCGGAAGGTAATTCGCCCTTTTAATTTGCTTTAAACTAACTAAATAATCTCTGAAATTTGCTCTA